>JAYTZB010001426.1:0-2903 GCA_043742085.1 Polyangiaceae bacterium | reverse complement strand
GTCGATCTCGCGCGCCATCGCCGATCAGGGCCGTACCATCCGCGTGCCCGTGCACATGTACGAGAGCCTCCAGAAGCTCACGCGCATGAGCCGCTCGCTGCTCCAGGAGTACGGCCGCGAGCCGACGCCGGACGAGCTCGCGGAGTCGACGGGCATCCCCGTCGAAAAGGTGCGCGCCGTCATGAAGATCGCGCGCGAGCCGATCAGCCTCGAGACGCCGGTCGGCAGCGACGGCGAATCGCACGTCGGCGAGTTCATCCCGGACGAGTCGGGTCTCCCGCCCGACGAGGCCTACGCGCAGATGCGCTTCAACGACCAGACGCGCCAGCTCCTCAAGACGCTGACGCCGCGCGAAGAGAAGATCCTGCGCATGCGCTTCGGCATCGACGAGCCGCGCGACCACACGCTCGAGGAGGTCGGCGAGAGCTTCTCGCTCACCCGCGAGCGCATCCGTCAGATCGAGACCAAGGCGCTGCGCAAGCTCCGCCTCCCCTCGCAGCATCGCAAGCTCAAGACGTACATCGGCGGCCAGTAACCGAACATGAGCGTTCGAGAGCACGTGACCGAGACGCTTCGCGAGAAGCTCACGCCCCAGCACCTCGAGGTCGTCAACGAGAGCCACATGCACTCGGGCCCGAAGGACGCGGAGACGCACTTCAAGGTGGTCGTCGTCTCGCCGCTCTTCGAGGGGATGTCGGCGGTGAAGCGGCATCAGCTCGTCTACGGCGCGCTCGGCGAGATGATGAGCAAGAAGCCCGCGCAAGGCGGCATTCACGCCCTCGCCATCACCTCGCGCACGCCGGCCGAATGGGCGGACAGTCCCGCCGCCAACGTCTCGCCGCTCTGCGCGAGCAAGGGCAAGTAGCGCCGGCCCGCTTGTCGAACGCGCTCAGTACGCGCGGTAGCCGAACGAGAGCGGGAAGAAGAAGGCCGTGTTGTCCGGCGGCTTGTCGGTGAGCAAGAGGCCGGGTTGGATGCCGACCGTCCACTGCCCCGCGCTCGTCGGCAGCACGACGAACGTCGCCTCGAGCATCGTGCCGAAGACGACGTCCGTTCCGTAACGCTTTCCTTCGGCGACGGTCTCGATCTGGCCGACGAGGAAGGTCGCGCCCAGCCACACCGACGTGCCGATGTGCAGCGAGAGTCCCGGCCCACCCATGATCGCGTAGCTCGGCTTCCCGTCGGGACCGAGCGCGACGAAGCCACGCGCGAGGAACTCGAAGCGGTCGGTGACGGCATGACCCGCCTCGAGGATCGCGCCCGCCATGACCTGCGTCTTGGATTCGGAGTTCGGGAGAGAGGCGACTGCGCCGACGAGGTGGTAGGGCGCGAGCGCGAAGGCTGCGCCCCACACGAAGCCGTCGGGCGCCGGCGGTGGAGAGACGGGATCGGGCACGGGGACGGCCACGGCCATGGGCACGGGTGGAGAGGAGGCGTCCGCATCGGGAGCCGACACGAGCGCGGACGCATCCGACGTCGGTGCCTCCAGCGTCACGCTCAGGCTGTCGCCGTTGCCCTGGACCTCGACGTCGCGCTCGGCGCGAAAGCCTTCGCCCTGTGCAACGACCACGTGATGGCCCGCGACCACGAGGAACGTCGTGGGCGAGGACTCGCCCAGCGGGAAGCCGTCGACGAAGATGCGCGCGCCGGTGGGCTTGGTCTCGATGCGAAGACGCGTGGAGCGCGCCTTGATCTGCGTGATGGCGACGACGGCAGCGCCGGTGAATTCGCCGCTCTCGCCGGCTTCCCCGACGTACGCCTCGTAGGCGTCGACGGCGGCTTGCGCGCGGAGCAGGCGCTCCTCGGTGCGCGCGAGGTTGTAGACGGTCGGCGCAGCGTGGTGCTCGGTGTCGGCCTTCTTGAAGAGGCGCCGCGCTCCTTCGTAGTCGCCTCGCTGGTAGAGACGAACGCCCTCCGCGAAGTCCTTGCGGGCGGCCTCGACGTCGTCGGCGCGTGCGAGGGACGTGAAGCTCGAGACGAGCGTGACGAGCGCCACGAGGGCCGCCGCCTCGCCGATCCGCCTGGGATCACGACGTCTCCGCACGTCGGAGGAATACCACGAGGGAAGCTTCCCGGCCCCGGCGCGTAACCATGCGCATGCAGCGCCTCCACGTCCTCGCCGTCGCCCTCCTCGCCTTCCCGCTCGTGCACTGCGCCATGCTTCCGGGGATGCCCCAGCAGCCCGCCGCGCCGTCGTCCGGTGCGAGCGCGCCCGAGACGACCGGCGCCGGCGTTGCGCCGGGCGCGCCCGTCTCGCCGGCATCGGGCTTCGGCGCGCCGGCTGCTCCGCAGTCCAAGGCCGCGAGCGCCGCTCCGAGCGCGCCCATCCCGACCACCGTCGAGATCCACAGCGACTGCTCGAAGACCACGCCCATCTTCTACGGCGACAAGCCCAAGTTCGGCAGCGGCACCAAGTCCTCGATCGGCAGCAACACGACGACGAGCGCATCGCGCAAGTCGGACGGCTCGCTCACGGTCTGGATCATCGACGAGCAGGAGAACGGGATCGCGAGCGTCCGCGTGGAGCCCACCACCAAGCGCGTCGAGATCGACCGGAGCTGCCGTCAGATCACCGCGCGTTGATGCACGCCGGTGCGAGGCGCCGCCCGCGCGCGATCAGGGATTCGGCGCGCCGGGGCTCGGGGACGCGTACGTCTTGAAATCGGTCTTGTTGTTGTCGCTGTCGGCGCCGTTCGGGCTGCGGCCGATCGATCCGCTCGTCGCCGGCGCGGTCGCGGCGGTCTTCTCTCGGTAGCTGCCGCCCGTCACGGTGCCCCACGCGACGCCGTCGACCAGCGTGGCGGTATCGTTCAGGAGACCGATCTGACCGTCCGTCTTCGACATCCCGGCGGTCCAGCTCCCGGCGCCCGGGGTCAGCACGAGGTAGCCCAGCGCGGCGATCG
>JAYTZB010001425.1:0-2583 GCA_043742085.1 Polyangiaceae bacterium | reverse complement strand
AGCTTCTTCCGCTGCCCCCAGACGACGGCGCGCGCGAGGTCCCAGGCCGTCGCGTCGCGTACCTCGGACATCCCCGGATCTTGTAGCAACCGCAGAGGTAACACGCCACGCCGCGGCAGAGCTCTGCAGCTCCCGCCCCACCGCTACAGGTGCTGCTCAGAAGAAGTACGCGATGCGCGCGTGCCCGTAGTCGTCCTTCAAGAACGAGCTCTCCAGCTTTCCGTGCGGGCCGAGGAACACGTTCACGTCCAGCGAGACGCGCCAGTGCTCGCCGAAGCGGCGGCTGATCCCGGCGCGCCCGAACGTGGACTGGTCGAGAACGTCGACGACGGCGCCCGCCACCAGCTCGGTGCTCGACGTGTCGTTGAACGCGAGGCGCGCGCCGAGAAAGCCGTCGTGGTCGAAGAACGTCGGCGCGGCGTCCCTGGGTCGCGTGTCGAAGAGAAACTCCGCCGCAAAGCTGAGATCGGCATCCGCGGCGATCTTGAAGAACGTGTAGTCTGCACCTGCGCCGCCGCCCGCGAACGCACGCAGCGAATCGCCCCACAGCCGCGCGAAGCCCTCCGCCTTGAGCACCAGCGGGCCGATGGTCCACTGCGCATCGACCGAGCCCTGGTGCATGAGGTCGTAGCGCGGCGAGATCTGACCCGTGGTGAGCTCGGCGACGAAGCGCGGCTCGCGCGACAGCCCGGTGAAGAGGCCGGCGCCGAGGTCGAAGTCGCCCAGGTTCAACGTGAAGCGGGCCGCGGCGCTCGGCTGCCAGCGCCGGTTGCGGTTGGCGAAGATGGGATCGTCGGTGTCGATGGGCACCGAGAAGCGCGGCCGCCCGCGCAGGCCCTGGAACGTGCGGTCGCGGAAGTACGGGAGGTAGTAGAGGCGGAGCGCCGCCGAGTCCCCTACCCACCCCACCGAGCCGTACGGCTGACCGAGCTTCGCCGAGCCGTCGGTCGCCTCGACGAAGTCGGTCTGGTTCATCACGTCGGTCGGCTTGTACGACTCGAGGACGCCCCACGTGAAGATCCCGCTTCCAACGCCGGCCTGGAAGTGCCCGGTCGAGGCCCGATAGCTGGCCTCGCGAAGATCGGCGTGCGAGCGCTTCTCGTCGGTGGGATCGAGCCGGTAGAACGGACGCAGCGTCGCCGTGTGCGTGGCGTCCTCGCTCTTCATCTCGAGCTGCGGCTCGGCGACCAGCGAGACGCCGTCGCCCCGGCTCTGGCCCGCGTACTTCGGGTCGTAGGCGAAGACGCGCCCGTCCGCAGCGACGTTCCCGCTCGCCTGCACCGCCGGCAAGCAGCCCATGAACGCGAGGGCGCTCAGCGCAAACAGCACGCTGAGCGCGCGGACCACCATGACGACGCGCTCAGCTACCGAGCTTGCCGGTGGCGAAGTCGTTGACGGTGAAGCCGTTGCCGACCTTCATCGAGGAGAACGTGATCACCGTCGATTTTCCGGACTGGTGGTTCTTCATCGTCCAGGACTGCGAGCGCCAGAAGCGCTCGTTGAGCTTCTTGTAACCCTCGTACGCCAGCGTCTTCAGCTTGGCGCTCTTGCGGTCGTAGAACTCGATGGTCTGGATGCGGAACTCGGCCATATCGATGCGCAGGACTCGCTTCGAGTAGGCAGAATTCAGGTCCTTGGGGGTGGCTTCGACCACGAAGCACGTGAGCGCGCCGCACGGTTCGTTGCCGGCGAGCTTCCAGTCGTACTTGCGGCCGTCGTTGCCGGTGAGGTCCTCGAACGAGAACTCGCTGCCCGCGAACGCGCCGGTGCGGTTCGACGACGAGATGCGCCGGGTGCGATGCGCGGATGGGAGGTAGAGCCACTGCTCGTCGTCGTCGCCCACCTTTGCGTGGGAGAGGACCGCGGTCCCCTTCACGTCGGCGGGCGCATCGAACACGATGAGCGAGTAGTCACCGGCGCTGGCGACGGGCTTCTCGAGCACCTTGATGCTGAAGCGACGCTTGGCCTCGCCGCCGCCGGCATCGCGAAGCGTCATCTCGACGTCGCCGCCGAGATCCTTGTAGCCGGCATTGCGGCTCGCGAGCTCCAGGGCAACGGCCTGGCCCTTCGCGTCCGCGGAGCCCGTGGCGAGGATCTCGTCCGCCGTGCGCGCGCTCGCGTCGGTAGCGGCAGTGACGGTGACGGCCAGCGTGAACAGGCCGAGGATGAACGATGCTGCTGTTTTCATGATGCTTGTACCTTCGGCACGCGCGCGCCGTTTCGGGAGCGGGACTTCTGCGGGGTCTTTGTGGAAGAGGAGGACGAGAGCGGGCGCGAGCACGAGATCGGTGAGCGGCGCGACCGCCACGATGATCACGCTCAGCCAGCCGAGGTAGCTGGTCATCTGGAACGACGAGAGCGTCAGGACCCCGAACCCGAGCACCAGGATGACGCTGGTGCCGAGCATGGCCGGGCCCACATGGGTGAGCGTCGCGGTCATGGCCTTCTCGGCGTCGAGGCCCTTCGCCCGCATCGCCTTGTAGCGGGTGAGGAAGTGGATGGTGTCGTCGACGATGATGCCGAGGCTGATGCTGCCCGCCACCGACGCGACGATGTTCATCTGCCCCACGAAGATGCGCCACA
>JAYTZB010001424.1:0-1569 GCA_043742085.1 Polyangiaceae bacterium | reverse complement strand
CGACGCGCACGAGATCGGCGCCAGCCACGTAGTAGAGGGACCGCTCGTCGGCCGTCATGCTCGTCACGAGCGCCGGAATTGGAAGCGGGAGCCACGGTGCGGTTGGCACGAAGGTGCCCGTGATTGTGTCGCGCGCGATGCGATAGATGCCCTTCGACATCATGGGGTCGGCCGGCTCGATCGCCGCGTAGAGCATGCCGTTGGCGACGGCGATGTCCGGCCCCACGGTGCCGGGGTTCGCGCGCCCGAGCTGCCTGATCGAGCCGGTCGCCGGTCGGTCGTAGTGGAGGATGGCCTTCGCACCGACGACTGCGTAGTACTGGCCGTCGGCGTCCACGACCACCTCGGTGACGGCGCCTGCGTTGCCGGAGGTCGACGCCGTGCCGATGGCCGTGCCGCCGACCATGGGACTGAAGCTGAAGGCGTCGGTCGGTGAGAAGCCAACGAGACCGTCTCCCGCAAATGCGAGCGCTGCCGTGACGAAGGTCGCGTCCGGGCTCTGCCGCGTCGTGCCCGCAGACTCGACCACAACCGCGGATTGCACGGTCGACTGCCGGAGCACCCAGGCGATCGCGGTATCGGTCGCGGCCACGGCATCGATGTTCCCGCTGGCGACGGCCATCACGGCGCCGCCCGCGGCCGCTACGCGCCGGACCTCGGAAACCGTCGCTCCCTGGACGCGGTTCACGTAGAAGAGGTCCGCGCCCTGCATGGCGAGCGGCCCGCGGACGGATTGATGGTCGACGACCACCTCCGGCACCGCTCCGCAGAAGGGCGGAGGTCCCGCGTCACCTGCGTCCGAGGCGTCGGCAGCGCTGTCGGCGGGGACGGACCCATCCATCACGGTCGCAGGTGCGGCCACGCGCTCGCGCGGACACCCGGTCTCGTCGCACGCGCTCGTCGGCGAGCAAATGCCGACGTCGCAGGTCTCGTCGCTGCCGCAGGGGACGCCGATGCAGCTCTTGTCGAGGAGTATCGGAAAGGTCAGCGCCTTGTGGGGCCGAAACGAAACCCTTCGACGAGCGACGATGCACCCCGTCATGGTCGGCGCCGCGGATGCACCCGCCGACGCGGCAGCAGTCATGATTGAGCGACAATCGCCGACCTTGACCCCGACCGCCCCGACCACCTCGAGGTCGAAGCGACCGTCGCGCGCCGCGCGCGGGACGATCGACAGCGTGCCGACGCGCGGCTCGTCGGGCTCGCAGCGATCCGTCTCGGCTGCCGGTGCCGTCCCGAAGTCACCGGTTCCGGTGGCGCCGGTAAAGATCTGCGTCGTCAGTGCGGCGCCCGGCAGGCAGGTCACGTTGGTCGTGACCTCGACCTGGATCTCCGTCGCGCCGAAGCACCCGGGCGCGGCGCCTGCGGCCAGGATGCCCGCGGTCGCCAACGGGAGCGTTGCCCGCCGCGCGAGACCCAGCAGCGAGGTTCGCTCCTTCAATGCCCGTCGAGGGCGCCCGCTCGTAGGCCGAGCAGCACGTCGGTCACCTTCTGCTGGTACGGCCGGTCGCCGAGGACGCCCTTCACCCACGCGCCGATCGTAGCGCTCGTATGCAGAGGATTGGCGAC
>JAYTZB010001423.1:0-2133 GCA_043742085.1 Polyangiaceae bacterium | reverse complement strand
CCCGACGGCACCGCGCAAGCGACCCTCGAGGTCGCGCGGGGCGTCGGCAAGCGCTTCGTCCTCGTGCGCGACACGCGCTGGTCGAAGCCGATGGAGTTCGAGGTCGGCATCAGCCGCTGAGACGATCGGCGAGGCTCTCGGTGCCTCGTCCGGCGATCAATCGATCGGCGATCGACTCGGCCACCGCCGCGATGGTCAGCGACGGGTTCACGCCCAGCGCCGAGGGGATGACCGCGGCATCGACCACGAAGAGGTTGCGGTTGCGCAGCGACTCGCCGCATCCGTCGACGACACCCGCGGCGTCACCGCGCTCGGTCATGCGGCAGCCTCCGAGCGGATGCGCGGTGCTGACCGTGCCGTCCTTGCGATAGGCGTCGAGGTACATCTCGCCGCCGAGGGCCTCGTAGATCCTGCGCATGGCGTCGGCGGCGGCGCTCCAGCGTGCCTCGGTCCTGGCGCTCGTCTCGCGCCAGGAGACGTCGCAGCCGGTGCCGCTGCGGGAGAGCGAGATCTCGCCCTCGCAGGCATCGATGGCGAGGCAGCCCATCGTGAGCATGCGCGGACCGAACGAGGCGAGGCGCTGCTTGTACGCGAGGCCCCAGTCGCGCTCGGTCTTGCCGCTGGCGTCCTTGGCGATCCCGCTCGACGCCCGCCCGACCGCGCCGGGCTTGTCCGGCCGGAGGAGCGTCGAGGCGCCGCCCACCGTCAGGTAGAGCGGCGCCGCGTAGAACGGGATGATCACGAACTTGTGCTGCCCGAAGAAGGTCGGGCAGAAGCTCGACATGGGCTTGCCCTTGTGGCCCTCGACGTCGTGCTCGTACTGCCGGCCCACGATGCCGCTGACGCCGTAGTCGCCGTTCGCGGACACCTGTTTTCCCAGGAGATTGGCGGGGTCGAGCGCGCGCGCGTCGCCGAAGCGATCGACGGAGCGGAGCAGGAGACCGCTCGAGCCGACCGCGCCGCCCGCCACGATCAGCACGCGGCACTCGATCTCGAAGGCGACGCTGGCGCCGCCGCGACGGTCGGTGCCGGTGACGACGTAGCCGTCCTTGGTCGGCGCGACGCTCTCGATCTCGCAGCCCGACCACATGAGGACGCCGGCATCGCGTGCATCACGCAGGTAATTCTTGGTGAGGTCCTGGCGGCCGGAGAAGCGCTGGCCCTGGTTCCACCAGCCCTCGTTGGCGTCGCCGCCGTCGGCGAGCTTCAGCGGAGCGGCGGTGGCGCCGATGCGGCGGCAGCCCTCCGCGAAGACGAAATCACGCTTGGTGGCGAGCTGCGAGTGGGGCGCCTGCGCGTCGGTCCAGGCGAGGCGCCGCACGCCGAGCTTCTGCTCGACGAGCGCGTAGTACGGGTTCAGCGCTGCGCGCGAATAGAACGAAGGCCAGAGGCGCCGGCCGTCGCGGATCTCCTCGAACGACTCGGTCGGCGCGCGGAGGCTCACGCCGTCGTAGACGATGGATCCGCCGCCGAGGCCCTTGCCGGCGATCACGTTCATGCTCGGCGTATTGCGCTGGTACGTGCCGCGTGGGTCGGTGAACACCTGCGCCACCTTCGACGTGTACTCGGGCGAGAGCGAGTGCCGGAAGCGGTTGCCCTGCGCGTTGACGGGGCCGCCGTCGGAGCGCGTGTCGAGCGAGCCGCTCCCGTCCCAGCCCTTCTCGAGCACGAGGACGCTCGGTTTGCTGGCGAGGGTCTTCGCGTAGGCACCGAGCCGCGCCGCCATCACGGCGCCGCCGAAGCCGGAGCCCACGATGACGATGTCGTGGAAGGCCATCAAAAGAGATCTCCAGAGGCGTCGAGGACGAGAGCGAGGTCATCGCCGGGGGTCGCGACCGGCGCGCGGTTGTACGTGTAGTCGTCGAGCTCGCCCCGCGCGGCGAGGCTCGCGAGGTCTTCCTTCGTGGCGTCGACCAGGCGACCGCTCTTCGTGCGCGGATAGCCGGAGACCGCGAGGCCGTCGTCGAAGCTCTCGAAGGGTGGAAAGCCCACGTAACGCAAGCCGACGTCGTTGGTGATGGCCCCGAGGAACGCGAGGAAGCACGCTGCGCGCGCCACGAGCACCAGCGGACGCCGCGCGTCGTCGTCGAAGGCATCGGCGACGATCCGTTCCTGCGCGCCGCGCGGCAGATC
>JAYTZB010001422.1:0-1722 GCA_043742085.1 Polyangiaceae bacterium | reverse complement strand
TTCGACGGGATCGGCGTCTGTGCTTCGCCGTCTGCGGGCACCGGCGGAGGCGGTCCGGTGTTGTCGTCGGTGCCGTCGGCGGTGGGCTCGTCGCCCTGGTCCGGTGGTGACGCGTCGGGGACATCAGTCGCCGCGGCGTCGCTGCCGCAGCCGAGCGGAGAGGCGAGCGTCGACGCGAGCGCGAGCGCAACGGAGGCAGGAATAGCGATGGATCGTGCGAGCACGAGGCGACCCTAGCAGCGCGATGTTTACGCGCTTGCGCATGCGACTCGCTCCCGTTGCCTTTGCGCGAGTTGGGCGAGGAGGTGCGCAAATCGAGCGGCGAGCGCGGAAAGTTCCGACGGTCCTGCACTACGTGCGCAACGCGAGAATAAGGCTCAAGATGCCGCGCTCAGGAAGGTGATGCAGATGTCGGATCCCACCGAAACGCCGCTTTCGCTCGCGCCGCTCGTCGATGACTCGTCGGCCGACGTGACGACGCAGCTCGCTGCCGCCGATCGCACGGTCGACGATCTCGACGCGTTCACGCCGGAGGCGGCGGACGCGACCGGCGAGATCGAAGCGCTCGACATCCTCGAGGTCGTCGAGGTGCTGCGCACGTCGCGCATCCCGGTGGCGCCTGTCTCGCAGCCCGTGTCGGTCGCCCCGCATGCGCCGCCGTGCTCGCGCGCGAACGAGGTGCTCGAGACCTCGCGGCTACCCGCGGTGATGATCGCGCCGCGTCCGTCGGTGCCGAGCATGCAGGTGACGGCGATGGCGCCGAGCGGGCAGCATCCGTCGTCGATCGCGCCGCTCGCGCTCGACGTCTCGCCGCCTCCGCCGCGCGGCTCGTATGCTTCCGATCCGTCGTACGGCTCGGCCACGCATGCGGCGTGGCGCACGCCGATGCCGCCCGACCTGCGCGAGTCGACGCTGCAGATCGCGCGCGCCGCCGGCATTCCCTCGCGCGCGTCGCGCATCGTGGTGTTCACGGCGAGCGTCGGTGGCATGTGCCTCGTCGCGGGCATCCTCGGCGTGATGCTCGGCTACTCGCATGCACCGGCGAAGAGCGCGCAGCCGATGTCGCTCGCGGCTCCCGGTCCGGTCGCGCCCGGTGGCGGCGTCGCTCCGCGCGTCGCGGTGGTGACCAGCGCCCACGAAGAGATCACCGAGGGACCGATCCTCGTTCCCGCGAAGGACGCCGCGTCGATCGCTGCCGACCCGCTCGACGAGCTCGCGGTGAAGCCCGCGCCGATGGCCACGCCGGTCGCGGTCGCGGTCGCGGTCGCGGTCGCGCCCGTCGCGCCCGTCGCGCCCGTCGCTCGTGCGACGCCTCCGGCGGCGCGCTCGTCTGCGGCGTCGTCGCCGTCGTCGAGCAGCGCGAGCACCAGCAGCACCGGCGTGCTGAGGCTCCCCGCCTCGGTGAGCGGCGTCCTGATCGACGGCGTGCCTCACAAGGCCGGCGGCGGCGGTCTCGTCGTATCGTGCGGCCGCCACACGGTGAAGGCCCCGGGCCACCCGTCGCGCCTCGTCATCGTCCCGTGCGGCGGCAGCGCCGCGCTCTGACTGCGAGGCCTTCCGCGCCACGTGCCGAGCTGGGTCGACTCCGGCGGTGCTACGATGAGCAGTGGCTGACGAACCGAAGCCCCGGAGGATTCTCGTCACCGGCGCGACCGGATTCGTAGGGCGGGCGCTCGTCCCAGCGCTCGTCGCCGCGGGTCACGAGGTGCGCGCCACGAGTCG
>JAYTZB010001421.1:0-1577 GCA_043742085.1 Polyangiaceae bacterium | reverse complement strand
CATCCCCGAGGCCGAGGGAGCGCTCGCCGACGACATGCGCACGAAGCTGATGTTCGATCTCGGCTACGCCGCCGCCCTCGAGGACTTCTGGTCGTACGTACGCGTCGAGGCCTGGATCATCGTCAAGACGCCCATGGTGATGGCGATGTCGCGGGGCCGATGAGCACCCGCCGCCCGCGAGCCTTGTGGAGCCCTGCGGCTGAGGTTAGCCTCGACTCCGCAGCCGAACGCCGATGTTGCAGAGCCGCTCGACAGAGTCCAGCACGCGCAGCGCCGCTGACATGACTCGCGTCTCGCTGCGGTTTCCCGCCATCATCGCGTATCGCCCCGTGGCCATCGATCTCGTCTCTGCGCTCATTCGCCACGTCGAGGGCGCGGATGGCAACTTCCGCAACGAGATGGTCACCGCGTTCGGTGAGGCCTTCAACAACATCGTGATCCACGGCTATCGTGGCCGATCGGACGGTATGCTCGACATCGAAGCCGAGATGACTCCGGACGAAATGACCATCCGTCTCATCGACACCGGCCGCGAGGTCGACTTCAGCGACGTCGAGCCGCCCGATCTCGCGTCCATGCCCGAGAGCGGCATGGGCGTGTTCATGATCCACGCTCTCGTCGACGAAGTGCTCTACCGTGGGGGTTCGCCCAACGTGCTCTCGCTCACCAAACGAACGACCTCCATCGAGGAGGCACCATGAAGTGCACGCGCGCTGACTCGGAAAATGACCTCCGATTGCAGATCGACGGCGCTCTCGACGCGCTCACGGCTCGGGACATCCGGCCCATCTTCGACCAGGTGGTCGCGGACAAACCGAAGCTCGTCACCGTCGACCTCGAAGGCCTCACCTTGATCGACAGCTCGGGCGTGGGCGCGATCGTGTCGCTCTTCAAGCGCGTCAAGGCCGACGGCGGTCAGGTGGTGGTCGTGCGCGCGCATGACCAGCCGCTCGCCGTCCTCAAGCTGCTCAAGCTCGATCGCATCTTCGGATTGTCCTGAGACGCGCTCAGGGCGACGAGTCGCCCGACGGCGTCGATGGGGTGGTCCCCGACGCGCCTGATGAAGACGACGACGACGGCGTCGCGCCTGCCGCTGCATCGCCGCGGTCGACGCGCTGCGGGAAGCGCGTGGGCACCCGGATCGGATCCGGACGCGCCGAGAGCTGGATGCCGACGATCACCGCATTCCGCTGCACCGAGCCCGACGCCACGAGCCCCTGGCTCGCGGTGACCTGATCGACGAACTGGTAACGCGCGAACAGATCGACGACCGGCGTGGGCGCCCAGCTGAGCCCCACGTCGGCGATGAACGCATCGAAATCCGGCTGCCCGACCACCGCGCGCCGTAGCTCGACGACCGAGCCATGCGTGTAGCCGATGCCCGCGGAGCCGGCGACGTGGTGCTCCACCGAGAGCGCCGTGGTCGTTCGCAGCGTGACCTGTTCGGCGTAGAGGAGCTGCGCGGTGAGCGGATTCGCGGTGGTGCCGACCGACCCGGTCAGATCGAAGGTGGAGTCGTCGACGAGGTAGCTCACCGTGGCCTGGCCATACGGACCGGCCAGCGTCTTCGTCGCGGG
>JAYTZB010001420.1:0-3584 GCA_043742085.1 Polyangiaceae bacterium | reverse complement strand
AACGCACTGCGTCATCGCGATCGACGCCTCGACCAGACCGACGCCGAGGATCCCGAGCGCCAGCTCGATGCCGGGCGGCGCGACGGCGAGCCGCTCGCGAACGCGGGTCAGCTCGGGCTCCCAGGCGGCCACCACCAGCAATTTCAAGGGATTACTCGCATCGTTCGAAGGTCTGCTCGCCGCGGGTTGCCGGGCCTGGCTCTGCCGTCTACTCTATCTATGTTCATGCGGTCTCACTTGCTCCTGACGGGCGTCCTCGCCTCCTTGACGGCCATCGGATGCGTCGCGCCGCCGGACGATCGTCCGGACGCGGAGGCGATCTCGAGCACCGCGACGGCCGTGGTCGTCGTCGAACGCACCGTCGGTCCGGGAGACGCCGTCCGCGGTGACGCCGTCATCGCTCGCTTCGTCCGCGTCCGGCAGGGCAGCGTCGACGAGCAGGCACTTCGCATCGCTGGCGCCTCGGGCTTCGACCGCGATCTGCCCGCCGTCGGCACGTGCTCGACCGCCGGCTTCGGTGCCGAGACCCAGCCCGCCCTCCAGCCTCGCAGCGTCGACCTGCTCGACGTCGGCGTGCTCACCGTCGACGGCGCGTCCGCTGGCTCAGGCGCGCCGCTCGCGAACGCCGGCCGGAGCACCGTCCTCCTCCCGCGCTCCATGCCGGATCCCACCGGGGTCGTCTCCGGCGTCTTCTACTCCGCGCGCTCCGCCGAGGCGTTCACGCCCGCCGCGCGACTCCAGTTCCACACGAGCGGCGGACCCGACATGGCAGAAGGCTTCCGCGTCGACGTCCCGTCGCCGCGCGACGTCTCGGACGTGCACGTCGCGTTCGCGTCGGCAGCTCTCGGCTCCCTCGAGGTCACCTGGGAAGCGGATGCTCTCGCCAGCGAGACGCGCGACGTCGTCTACGTCGACGTCCTCGGCCCCTCGTCGCGCCTGGTCGCGCGCTGCGCGACGCTCGACGTCGGTCAGCTCGCCATCCCCGGCACCGCGGTCGGCAATCTCGAGGACGGTCAGCTCGCCGTTCACCGCCTGCATCGCGAGAGCTTCCGCGCGAAGGGCATCGAGCCCGGCGAGATCCGCTTCGACATCGCGCGCGTCATCGCCTTCCATCGCGGGTCCTGAACCGCTAGAAACAGCGCATGCGCGCGTCGTTTCGTAAGAGCTCGCTCGCGCTCCTCGCGCTCTGCGCGGCAGCGACGAGCGCCGGCACGCCCGCGAGCGCGGATCCGCCGAAGCCGGCGCACGGGCCCGGGGCGGCGCCTGCAGCGGCAAAGCGTTCGACGGCGGCGGTTCCCGCATCGCGCGGCTGGCACAGCGCGCCGCCCGGCAAGACCGCGCCCGTCGACGACCACGGTCGACCGCTGCTCGTGCTGCAGGGCCTAAACATCCCCGACCGCGTCGAGCTCACCCCGCGCGGCGATCGCGGCGGCTTCTCCGCCGAGGACCTCGACCGCGCGGCGCACGTCATGCGCGACCACAGCGGCAACGAGCATCCCGTCGATCCGCGGCTGCTCGACCTGGTCTACCGCATCCAGGCGCATTTCCACGCCCACGAGATCCGCATCATCTCCGGCTACCGAACGCCTCATGGCGGCGCGACCTCCAACCACGGCAAGGGCCGCGCGATGGATCTCGTCGTTCCCGGCGCGAGCGACGAGGAGGTGGCGAAGCTCGCGCGTGAGGAGGGCTTCGCCGGCGTCGGCATCTATCCGGTGAGCGGCTTCGTCCACGTCGACATCCGTGAGCGCTCGTATTTCTGGGTCGATACGAGCGGCCCCGGCAAACGCAGCCGCATTCGCGGCATCCTCGCCGACGTCGCCGCCCGCAGCGACGCGCAGGCGATCGCTCGCGGCGAGCGTTCCGTCGGTCCGTTCCACGTCGGAACCGACGTCGATGCCGCCATCGGCAGCAGCGCCCTCGCCGCCAACGCCCCGCCGCCGGTCGTCGAAGAGGACGAGACCGACGCCGTCGCGCAGTAGCGCGCGGGTCAAGCGTCGCGCGTCGCAGTACAATCGACCCGCCGATGGAGGATCCCGACGTCCAGCGACTGGTCCGTGACCAGCGCCTCGTGGCCGCCGCCGAGCTCGCGAGCTCGCGCGGCGACGCACGAACTGCAAGCACGCTCTTCGAACGCGCATGCGAGTTTGGTCGCGCATCCGACGAAGCGTTTCGCGGCGGCGACTTCGCGCGCGCGCTTCCGCTCGCGCTCGAGGGCAAGGACGACGCGGCCGCCGAGCGCGCGCTCCCCGAGCTCCTCCGCGATCCGGTGGTCGCCGAGCGCGTCTCGTACCACCTCGAGCGCCGCGGCGATCACGTCTGGTCGGGTCGCATCCTCGAGGCCGTCGGAAAGCGCGTGGCCGCAGCACGCGCGTACGAACGTGCGGGCGAAGCGATCCGGGCCGCCGTTCTCCTCGAAGCGGAAGGCGACGTCATCGGCGCGGCGCGCGTGCTCGAGGCCCAGGCGCGCAAGGACCCCACGCGCGGCGCGATCCACGTGGCGCTCGGCGGCATCTTGCTCCGCTACGGCAAGGTCGACGCCGCGGTGCGGGCGCTGCAGAAGGTGCACGCGGGGAGCCCTGAGCGACGTGCTGCGCTCTCCATTCTTCTCGGCGCGCTCGATCGTCTCGGTCTCTCGCAGGCGCGTGTGGAGGCTTCACAGGAGCTCGCGGCGCTCGGTGGGCCCATCGAGGAGAGCAAGGAGGCCGAGCCGCAGGCGCTCTCGGTGCGCGCACGCCTCTTCGGTCGCTACGAGATCCTGCGCGAGGTCGCGTCGTCGCCGAGCGCACGCGTGCTCGAGTGCATCGACGGCGTGCGCAGCGAGCGCGTCGCCGTGAAGATCTTCGCCGGGTACGACGCGCGCGGCGGTGGACGCGACGCGCTCGCGCGCTTCGAGCGCGAGGTCCGCGTGCTAGGCACGCTCGATCATCCGAACATCGTGCCGCTGCGCGACTACGTGCCCGAGGGCCCGGCCCTCGTCCTCGCCTGGATGGGACGCGGCACGCTCGAGCAGATGATCGCCGCCGAGCCGCTCGCTCCCGCGCGCGCCGTCGAGATCGCGCAGGCCGTGCTCGCCGCGCTCGGCGAGGCGCATCGGCTGGGTGTCATCCATCGCGACATCAAGCCCGCCAACGTGCTCTTCGACGATGCGGGCGTCACGCGGCTCGGCGACTTCGGCGTCGCGCACCTGAGCGATCTCTCGGCCACCGCCACGGCCGGCGTCATCGGCACGCTCGGCTACATGAGCCCGGAGCAGCGCGAGGGTCGCCCGGCGAGCGTTCGCAGCGATCTCTACGGCGTCGGCGCGATGCTGTGGGAGATGCTCACCGGCGAGCGCCCCGATGCGGCGAGCTCCGGCGCGACGATGCGCACCCGCCCCAGCGGCGTCCATCGTGACCTCGATACGCGACACGACACGCTCGTCCTCACGTTCCTCGCCGGCGAGTCCGCCGGCCGTCCCGAGGACGCGTTCGCAGCTCGGCGCGCGCTCGGCGCCCTCAAGTGGCCGAACACCATCGAGCGCGTGGCGGCTCCGCGCGTCGAGCGCCAGAAGAGCGAGCATCCCATGGCGCTGCGCCTCGCCG
>JAYTZB010001419.1:0-4437 GCA_043742085.1 Polyangiaceae bacterium | reverse complement strand
GCGGTCGCGATCCTCCTCGGGTGTTTGCTCGCGCTCGTGCTGCTGGTGGGCTTCTTCGCCGTGCGCGCGATGGTCGCGACGCCGGCAACGACGGCGACCGCAGGCACGACGACCACCGCAGGCACCGCCGCGACCGGCACCATCACCGCCACGGCACCGAGCAGTGAAGCAACGGGCGCCACCACGGCTCTCGCCGCGAAGTCGAGCGACGAGGCGAGTCCCGAGGCACCTCCGGCCGCGACCGCAGCGGCCACATCGGAGAGCGCGAACGAAGCGACGCCGGCGCCGACTGCCGGAGCAACGCCGACCGCGACTGCGGCTGTGACTGCGACCGAGACCGGCCCGGCGACGCCTGCCGTCGGCGCGGCCACGCCTGGCGCGACCGCCGCGCCGAGGCCGCAGTCTCCTCCGCCTCCGCGGCCCAAGCGACCGACCTACGAACCTCTGGGGATCTGAAGAGACACATGCTCACTCGTCCACTTCGGCGGAGCTCGCTCCTGATCGCGACGGCGCTCGCGCTGTCGATCGCCGGTGGCGGCGTCGCACATGCGGCCGGCGTCGAGCCCGCCAAGGCGACGCCGGTGCAGCGCGAGCAAGCGCAGAGCCGCTTCCTGAAAGGCCGCGATCTCTACAACGCAAAGAAATTCGAGGCTGCGCTCGTCGAGCTCAATGCGTCGCTCGACATCGTCGCGAGCCCCAACACGCGGCTCTACGTCGGTCGCTGCTTGCGCGAGCTCGGTCGTACGGTCGCCGCGTACGCGGAGCTCGGACGCGCCGCCATCGAAGCGAAGGAGCTCCTCCGCGACGACACTCGCTACGAGAAGGCGGCGCAGGCGGCCAACGACGAGCGCGCCGCGCTCGCGCCGAAGCTCGGCTTCGTCGAGGTGCGCATCACGCACGCCACGCCCGAGACCACGCTCAAGGTCGCGAGCGACGACGTCCGGCGCGGCGGCTGGGAGGAGCCCGTACCCGTCATACCGGGCAACGCCACCATCGTCGTCGAGACGCCGGGTCACGCGCCCATCCGGCAGCAGATAGACGTCGCCGCCGGCGAGCACAAGTCACTCGTGATCGACGCCGCGCCTGAAAGCTCCGCCAACGCCTCGGCAGCGACGAGCCCGCCGGCCGAGGAACCGTCGGACACCGCGACCAAGCTGCGGCCGGTGATGTACGTCACTGCGGGTCTCGCCGTCGTCGGCCTTGCGACTTTCTTCATCGCCGGTGCGATGGCGAACGGAACCTACTCCGATCTCGAGAAGGCGTGCGGCGCCGGCCCCTGCCCGCCTGGCCACGACGGCGACATCTCCGCCGGCAAGACGCAGCAGACGTTCGCCAACGTCGGCCTCGTCGTCTTCGCGGTGTCGGCGGCGGCGACCGCGACGCTCTTCTTCGTGACGTCACCGAAGAAGGCGTCGTCGCCCGCGGCAGCTTCGGCCCGTGTCACCGTCGGTCCTTCGTTCGTCGGTCTCCAGGGGGCTTTCTGATGATCCTTCCAATGAACAAACACCGTCTCCGCGCCGCCGTCTCCGCGGCGGCGAGCCTTGCCGTGTCGCTCGCTGTGGCCGCCTGCGCGCACGACTTCGACGCGTACCAGGCAACGGGAGAGGTCGGGCCGAGCTCGGCCGACGGCTCGACCAAGGGCGGCGACGGATCGACGTCGTCGACGTCGTCGACGGACGGCGCGACCGGCGGACCCGACGCGGCAACGGTCATGGACGCGAGCACGGACGCCGCCTGCGCGACCGCGCCGATGTGCGCGGCGACATCGACGACGTGCAAGACTGCGTGCGCGGCGACGCTCATGACCTGCAATGACCAGTGCGACAACGCGCAGGGAGGCAGCGGCTCTTCTTGCAGATCCAAGTGCAAGAGCGACCGCGACAAGTGCGTCCAGGCCTGCACCAATACCTGCCAGACCTGCGCCGGCATGGGCTGCACCGCCGCCTGCAACTGAGCTAGAGATGGGGCATGGCTCACACGATCGAGATCGCGAAGTCCGGCCGCGCCGGCTGTCGCACGTGCAAGAACCCCATCGCGAAGGGTGAGCTCCGCTTCGGCGAAGAGACGCCCAATCAATTCGGCGAGCCCGGAGACACCTCGTATCGCTGGCACCACATCAAGTGCGCCGCGAGCAAGCTGCCGGTCGAGCTGCGAGAGGCGCTCGCGACGTACACCGGCGAGGTGCCCGACCGCGACGAGCTGGACAAGCTCATGGCCGAGGCCGACGCCAACAAGCCGCCGCCCTTCCCGCACGCCGATCGCGCGCCGACCGGACGCGCGAAGTGTCAGGGCTGCGGCGAGACCATCGCGAAGGGCGAGCTCAGGGTCGCCGTGGAGCGCGACATCGAGCGCGGCATGACCGTGACCAAGGGCGCCGGCTACCTGCATCCCGCATGCGCCGCGGCCTACGTCGAGGAGCACGGCGGTACGCACGCGGCGCTCACCGAGGGGCTCCGCGCGAACACGCGCTCGCTCTCGGATGGCGATCTCGACACGCTGTTCGCCGAGGTCTGAGAGCACGTGCGGCAGCCGTCGTCGTCGTCGTCGCGCGATCCGTCGCGCGCTTCATCGAGCCTCTTTCCGGCGCTCCCGCGCCACATCAAGGGGCGCGCCGCCGAGCTGTCGACGCTCTCGCGGACCGTGCTCGCCACCAAGCCGACGCGCCTTGCTCTGGTGGGCGCCGGAGGTAGCGGCAAGTCCCTGCTCGCCGCGGCGCTCGCGCATCGTCTCGCGCGGCGCTTCCCCGGCGGCATTCACTGGTTTCGCGTGGGCGCGTGGGACTTCCGCACGCTCACCGAGATGCTCGCGCTCCGCTTCGGCACACCGCGCGAACGTCATGCGCTCGTGCCCGGAATCCGGCGGTACCTCGCGGAGGGAGGCGAGCGGCTCATCGTGCTCGACAACCACGAGGACGATCAGGCAATGGCGCGCTTCCTCGATGCGCTCTCCGGAACGCCGGCGACCTTCATCATCACGGCGCGGCGCTGTCTGCTCGCAGGGGTCCTGGTCTATCCCGTCACCGCACCGCTGATCACGTCGGGAAAGAGCGCATTTCCCCGCGTTGCCGCGCTGACGCGTGTCCTTCGCTGGAACCCGCTCGCGCTCGACATCGCGGACGCCATCGTGTCGTCACGTGCGGCGTCGGTCGCCGAGGTCGCGGCGTTCCTCGACGCGCACGGCATCGAGACGGTGCGCGTCATCGATCACGAGGACGACCTCCCCGAGGTGGCGCTCCTGGTGGCGTGGGCGTGGAAGCGTCTCTCGCCGCAGGCGCGCCGGATGCTCGGGGTGCTCTCGCACGTCGAGGGAGACAGTGTCGATCTCGCATCGCTCGCGCAGCTCACGCGCTTGCGCGCGCGCGCCGACGCCGCGACGGCGATCGCCTCGCTCGAGAAGTGGCACCTCGTGCAGGAGCCGATGACGAAGCGCTACACCGTGCACGCCGTCGTTCGCCACGCCGTACGCCGTCGCACCGAGCTGCCCCCGGGTCTGGTCTTCGAGCACTACGTCGCCCTCCTCGAGGCCCACCCGGCGCGCTTGATGATGGAGCAGACGCACCTCTTCGCGGCCATGGACCACGCGCATCGGATCGGCGACCTGTCGTCGATGCTGCGCATCGAGCGGCTCCTGCAGACGCTCGACGAGGAAGCGCTCGACGAGGAAGCGCTCGCCGCGTTCAGCCCTCCGCCGGCAGCTTCGCGATGAACTCGTTCGTCTGAGCGACGAGATCCGGCGCCGACTGCTTGGCGAGCGCGAGCGCCTTGGAGAGCGCCATGCGCGCCTCCGCGAAGCGGCGCAGCTGGCGGAGCGTTCGACCCAGCGCGAGCCATGCCGCAGCGTCGTCGGGCAGGTAATGAATCACCTTCTCGTAAGAGAAGATTGCTTCGCCCTGTCGCATGAGCACCACCAGACAGTCGCCGCGTACGCGATGGGCCTCCGGATCGCGCGGCACGAGCGTGAGCACGCGATCGGCGGCAGCGAGCGCGCGATCGTCTTTCTTCATCGCCACGAGGATCTTCACGGCGAGCTTCGCGGTGTCGACGTCGCGCGCATCGAGGCGCGCCGCTCGCTCGACGCTCGAGAGCGCAGCGTCGAACTGGTTGAGCGGCACGAGGATGTGCGCGCGGAGAAACCAGGCCTCGCGCGCGTCCGGGCAGCGTTTGACGATGGGCTCGAGCTTGCGGAGCGCTTCGACATTGCGATTCGCGAGGCAGAGCGCGCGGACCTCGTCGAAGACCGCGAGGTCTTCCGGCGTGAGCCCGCTCTTGTCGGCGATCTTCACCGCGGCATGCGAGCTGGCGGACATCTTCCCCGACGGACGCCGCTCGCCGCGGATGCTCTTCCGCTCGGCGGCCTTCTCGAGCGACCGCTCGGACGGAGCGCGCACGCTCTTCTTCTCCGCAAGGAGGCGGACGCTCTTCTTCTCGCCGCCGCCGG
>JAYTZB010001418.1:0-3777 GCA_043742085.1 Polyangiaceae bacterium | reverse complement strand
GGCGCGATGGGCGGCGGTGCCGGGCTGCTCACCACGGGCGGTCACGTCTCCGCGTACCCGCCGGGCGCCGTGCATGCCGCGGGCTACACCGCGTACGCGCAGCAGGCGCAGGCGAACCAGCCGCCGACGCAGCAGACGTGGCAGCACCAGACCGGCGCGGTCGGCGCGAACACCATGGAGCAACGGCGCTCGGGCTCTGCGCTCTTTGCGATCCTCGGTGTCGTCGCGGGCCTCTTCCTCATCACCATCATCGGCGGCGGCATCGTGTTCTTCGTCACGCGATCGAAGGAAGACGCCGAGGCGGCGACGAAGGCCGCGCAGCTCGATGCCGCCGCCGCCGCCGCCGCCGCCGCCGCTCCGCCCGTGAGCGCAGCGCCGCCGCCGCCCGTCGCGGTCGCCGCGGCTCCGCCTCCCGTGGTTGCCGGGAAAAAAGGCGCAATCGCTGCAAAGGGCACGGCCGGCACGAGCGCGCCCGCGAGCCCCGCGACCACCGGAAGCGGCGGCAACAGCGGCGGAGGCGGAAACGCGGCTGCCGCGGCGGCCGCCGCCGACGCGGATGCGCTGGCGCGCCAGAAGCAGAACGCGCAGGGCCGATGCTCGGCCGTGGCCGCGCTCTTTCGTGGCAACGATCTCGACGCCGCACGTCAGGTGAAGAACATGACGTGCACCGGGGCGAGCAGCTTCAGCCCCAACAGCGGCTCCTCGAACTGCGACCGCGCCAACTGTCGTCGGGCCTGCACCATCCTCAACGATCAGAGCTGCATCTTCCAGCTCGACAACGCCGAGCGCGGCAACCCGCTCAAGTTCTGACGGGCGCGACCGGCAAGAACTCGCTCTCGACGCGCGCGTAGTCGACCTCGACGTCGAGCCGCGCGAGCACGGAATAAAAGCCGAATTGTAGCCTGTTCATGAAGAGCATTTCGCTCGGCATGGCGAACACGTCGGCGTCGGGCAGCTTGCGCGCCGCGAGGCCCATGGCCTTGATCTCGTCGACGAGGCTCGCGGCGTAGCTGCGCGTGACCCGGTACGGCGAACCGAAGAGCGGCTCGAAACAGAGCCTCGAGTACGCCCGCGCGAGCCTCTCCATCTCCCCGGGACGCGCATCGATCAGGAGCGACACGCAGCGCTCGAACTCGCGCTCGTCGCGGGCCACCGCCGCGTGATGCAGTGCCTGCGCCTGTGGGCGGCGATGCTCGGGGATCACCTGCACGCATCCATAGTCGAGGAACGCGATGCGCCCGTCGTCCTGGAAGAGGTAGTTGCCGGGGTGGGGATCGGCGTTGAACATCCCGCCCACCAGGTTCCCCTTGAAGACGAAGCGCCACAGCGTCTCGGCGTACGCGCGTCGTCCGTCCTCGCTGTCGCCCATGACGTCCTCGAGCGAGCGACCGTGCACGAGCTCGGTGGTCAGGACGCTCGCCGCGGATCGCTCGGCCACCAACCTCGGGATGCGGATGGTCGGATCGCCCTCGTGGACGCGCGTGAAGCCGACCAGCCGCTCCGCCTCGAGGGCGTAGTCGAGCTCCTCGCGGAAGCGCGCGCGCAGCGTCGCGAGCTGGCTCTTCGTGTCGAAGCGGCGCGCGCCGAGCACGGCGCCCAGGCTCTCGAGGATCCCGGCGTTCGCGAGGTCGCTGTCGACTGCCTTGCGGATCCCGGGGTGCTGCACCTTCACCGCGACCTCGATGCCGCCCATCACACCCTCGGGGAGCCGCGCACGATGGACCTGGCCGATCGAGGCGCTCGCGAGCGGGACGTCGTCGAAGGAGTCGAAGAGCCGATCGATGGGAGCCCCGAGCTCGTCCTCGATCGTCGCGCGGATCTGCGACGTGCTGGAGCGCGGGGCCTGGGCGCGCAGGACCTTCAGCGACACCTCGAAGGCATCGCGCTTCGACTCGGGCACGAGCCCGTCGACGTAGCTCGCCATCTGCCCGACCTTCGCAGCGAGGCCGCGCATGGTGCCGAGCACGTCGGCGGCGCGATCCGCTGCCGCTTTCCCGCCGTCGTCGACGCGGCGCGACGTGAGGACGGCGCCAGCTCCGGTCTTGAGCCCGAGCGCAGCCAGCCGTGCCATGCGACCGAGCCGCCCACCGGGAACCTTGTTTTCCATGCCTGAGCCAATACCTGAGATGGGATCTAGTGCCGATCCGCGCGTGCGACCAGGTCCTCCGGATTTCATGCTAGATACGTGCGTTCGATTCCATGGACGACGTCTACGAGCGCTTCCTCACGCTCGCTCAGCGCGAGCTCTCGGCGGACGACGTCCGGCTCCTCGCACCGGGCGAATCCCCGCCGGCCGCGGAAAATGTGGTCGTCGCGCGTCTGGCTGACGGGCAACACGTGGTGGCGAGCTTCGCCTCGCCCCCCAAGGACGGAGAGGCGCTGACGCGACGGCTCGCCATGCTCGCGAGCACCTTCGCGGACGCGCTGACCTCAGGCGGCCCGACGTCGGAGCGGATGAAGTCGAGACCGCCCGTCGTGATCTCGCTCCACGAGGAGCTGAAGGCCCTCGCCGTGCGCGCCCAGGCCCACGACGTCGTGGTGATCGACGGCGATTCGCCGGTGGTGTGGGGCTGCGCGTCGATCTCGTCGAGCCCGCGCGCCCGCAACGAGATGCTCCTCCGCGACGTCTCCGATCGCGAGCTCTCCGCGCACGACGAGCCCTCTGCGCCCGGCGGTGGCCTGCATGCGGTGCCCGCGTCCGACGACTCGGGGCCCCTCCAGGATTTCACGGCGCCGACCGGAAACCTCCGCATGGCGCCGCCGCCCGCCGAGTCGGTGCCGATGCTCGCCGACGCCGTCGACGCGCTCCGCGATCGCCTGCACGACAGCGGAAGCCTCCACGACGACGGCCACGATCACGAGCCGGGCGCCCACGACGAGGCCCAGGAGCCGGAGATCACGCGGCGCGCGATCGGCTTGATCAGGGCGCTTCCGTCGCTCGACCTGCTGCACAAGGGCCGGCATCTGCGGCACGTCTCGCGCGACGAGTCGTACTACCTCGTGCTTTCGTTCTCCTCCATCTACCTGCTCTGCATGGTCTTCGACGGCGACTTCGACGAGCTACGCGCCGAGCGCGCCGCGCAGGAGTCACTGCCGCGCATCGAGCGCCTCGTCCTCGCATTGCCGCCGCTCGATCCCGATCCGCAGCCCATGGGCGGCGTGGTCGCGCTTCGACGTCCGCGCGCACGGCGATGACCCGGTGAGCGGCGGACACGTTCCTCCGATCTTCGTCTCGCACGGTACGCCGGCACTCGCGGTGGACCCGGCACGTGGTGGCGAGCTCGCGCGTTGGGGGCGCGAGCTCGGTAAGCCCCGCGCCATCCTCGTGATGAGCGCGCACTGGCAGACGGCCACGCTCTCCCGTGGGTCGACGGCGGCGCGGCCGCCGCTACTGCGTGATTTCGAGGATCACGGCGCGTCCGAGCTGCCGCCCGATCTCGAGACCGTGACGTACGACGCGCCGGGAGCGCCGGACCTCGCCTACGAGCTGCACAGCCTGTTGACCGTCGAGCGCGTCTTCGATCGCGGCTGGGACTCCGGCGTGTGGACGCCGCTCGTGCACCTCGCGCCCGAGGCCGACGTGCCGGTCCTCCAGCTCTCGCTGGTGCTCGGCGCGACGCCGCGCGCCCTCTTCGCGATCGGCCGGAAAATAGGGGTGCTCGCGGCTCGCGGCGTGCTCTTGCTGGGCAGCGGCGGGGTCACGCACGCGCTCGCCGAGATGGATCCTCGTGCCGATGCGCCGCCGTCGCCCGCCGCACGCGCATTCGATGCGTGGGT
>JAYTZB010001417.1:0-5905 GCA_043742085.1 Polyangiaceae bacterium | reverse complement strand
CGCTCGCGCACGCACAGCAGCGCGGCCAACGAGGCCGTGACCTCGAAGGACGAGGGCTCGTTCGTCCGCAAGCGCGCGTCGAGCGCCCATGCCGTGCGCCAGCGGCGCATTCGCCACTTCGGTCTCGTCGCCGCGGTGGTCGCCTTCGCCGGCCTCGCCGTCGGTGGGCGTGCACTCTACACGCAAGGCCAGGCGAACGGCGTCGCGACGGCCAACGCCGCGCCCACGCTGGTGGTGCCGCCGCCGCCGCTCGGTGCGCTCCCGCAGCTCAAGGCCGCAGCTGCCGTGGCGCCGACGGCCGAGACCATCGACATCGCCGCGAAGGTCGAAGCCGAGGAGAAGGCCGCCGCCGCCGCAGCGGGCTCTGCGCCCAAGCCCGTCGCGGTGCCGGTGCCCGCAGCAGCACCTTCACCGCCAGTCACGAAAACCTTGTCGGCACCGGCGCCCAGCAACGCAGAGCAGAAGCTCTTCGAGGATCGCAAATGAAGCTTCGCGTCTTCCCTGTTCTTGCTCTCGTCGCTCTCCCGCAGCTGGCCCTCGCCGCGGATCCGCCGAAGACCGATCCCGCCGCCGCCCAGAGCCTCTTCTACGAGGCGCGCACGTTGATGCAGCAGAACAAGTTTGCGGAAGCTTGCCCGAAGCTCGAAGAGAGCATGCGTCTCGATGCCGGGCTCGGAACGCAGTTCAACCTCGCCGACTGCAACGAGCACATCGGCAAGGTGACGTCTGCGTGGGCGGGCTTCCTCGAGGTCGCTGCGGGCTCGAAGGCCGCCAACCAGACCGATCGCGAGAAGCTCGCGCGCAAGCGCGCGCAGGCCCTCGAGCCGCGCCTGCCGAAGCTCGTGGTCGACGTCATCGGCACGCCCGCGGGGCTCGAAGTGAAGCGAGATGGCGTGGCGGTCGGCGCTGCTGCGTGGGGAACGCCCATTCCCGTCGATCCCGGCTCGCATCGCGTCTCGGCGACGGCGCCCGGCAAGGGAACATGGGAGACCACGGTCGCCACTGCAGAGGGCAAGGTCGCGCACGTCGCGGTCCCGCGCGATCTTCCGCCGGTGGCGGCAGCGGCTGCGCCGATCGGCCCGCAGGCGGACACCGCCGCGCCGCCGGCCACGGCCGCAGCCTCGGATTTTCCGTCTCCGGTCGTCGAGCAGAACGGCGCGACGCAGCGCGCGCTCGGCTGGGTCGTCGCGGGCGTCGGCGTGGTGGGTGTCGGTCTCGGCGCCGGCTTCGGCCTCTCCTCGATCGGGAAGCGCAACGAGTCGCGCAGCCACTGCGTCGCGGACCAGTGCGATGCGGACGGCGTGGGCCTGCGCGACGACGCGATCCGCAACGGCAACATCGCGACCATTGCCACCATCGCCGGCGGTGCAGCCATCGCCGGCGGTCTCGTCCTCGTGCTCACCGCACCCAAGACGACGGAGTCCCGCGAGCGCGCCGGCAAGCTTCGAGCGATACCCAAC
This sequence comes from Polyangiaceae bacterium, assembly GCA_043742085.1. Taxonomy (GTDB): domain Bacteria; phylum Myxococcota_A; class Polyangia; order Polyangiales; family Polyangiaceae; genus Labilithrix. Next base: position 4,445 of record JAYTZB010001417.1, on the reverse strand, counting down.
GTCGGCCTGAACGGCGGCGGCTTCACGCTTCAGGGGAATTTCCAATGATCCGTCCCGTCCTCGGCGCTGCGCTCACGTCCAGCGTCCTTGCCTTCGCGTTCCTCGGTTGCAATTCCATCCTCGACAACAACCCCGGCACGCTGGCCGTCGCGGAGGCGGGCACGCTGCCGGGCACGGGCGTCGATCCCGGACCGACGTTGGACGCGGGCACGGGCGACCCGGACTCCGGGATGTCGACGCAGCCTGACTCCGGCGACAAACCGTCGGCAAACTGCCCGACCGGACAGCAGATGTGCTTCGGCACATGCGTGTCGCTCACCGATCCGCTCTACGGCTGCGGAAATGCCGCGTGCACACCGTGCTTGTCGGGTCACAGCACCATGGCCTGCCAGGGCCGCATGTGCGTCGTCAGCGCGTGCGACAAGGGTTATGCGGATTGCAACGCGACGGCGAGCGACGGCTGCGAGACGGACCTCTCGAAGGCCACGAGCTGCGGCGCCTGCAACGCGAAGTGTGGAGCGGCCGCGCCCCTCTGCGCGCCGACCGGGCCGAACTTCCAGTGCTCGACCGGCTGCACGCCCTCGGCTCCGCTCCTCTGCGGCGCCGAGTGCGCAGACCCCCAGACGTCGGCCACGCATTGCGGGACGTGCAGCAATGCATGTCCGGTCCCGACCAACGGCACGGCCGCATGCAAGGCCGCGACCTGTAGCTTCACGTGCAAGGCGGGCTTCAAGGCGTGCACGGACAAGTGCGTCGCGCAGACCGACCCCGCGTTCTGCGGCGCGGCGTGTGCGCCCTGCCCCGTTCCCGCAGGCGGCGTCGCCACCTGCGTGGCCGACACGTGCGGGATCCAGTGCACGGCGCCGAACCATGCGTGCGCCGGCAAGTGCGTCGGGCCGACCGATCCGACGGCGTGCGGAGCCGCGTGCACCGTCTGTCCGGTCCCGACCGGTGGCGCGGCGACGTGCTCGGCGGCCGGGGCGTGCGGAACGACCTGCCCGGCGGGCAGCCATCTCTGCGGCACCAAGTGCACCGCCGACACCGACGCGACCGCCTGCGGAGCAGCGTGCACGGTGTGCCCCGTCCCGGCGAACTCGACGGCCGCGTGTACGGCGGCGACCGGAACCTGCACATCGGCGTGCAGCCCGAACTTCGGCAACTGCAACATGAACGCGGCGGACGGCTGCGAGTCGAACCTCATGACCGACAACCTGAACTGCGGGATGTGCGGCAAGGCTTGCGCCGCTCCGACCCCGACCTGCACCGCCGGCGTCTGTCAGTGATCGGAGCCACGCGGCGCTGGCGTCGCGGACGTCAGCGCTGCGATTCCTTGCGCAGCTCGGTGTTGACGGCGCACGCCGCCTTCACGCCTTCCGCGATGGCGATAGAGACGAGCTGGAGATCGTGCGAGGCATCGCCAGCGACGAAGACCCCCGGCGCGCCCACCCGCTCGCCCTCGCGCGGGCAGACGGTGTTGTTGTCGGTGAGCTCGCAGTCGAACTGGTGAACGAACGGCGCGGCCTGCTCCTCGCCGAACTTCACGAAGACGACGTCGCAGTCGATGCGAGCGCCGGATGCGAGGGCGATCCCCTTCAGCGTTTCCCCTTCGACCTCGAGATGGTGCACGTCGTCCTCGTGGATGACGACGCCGTTCTTCAGCAGCGCGGCGCGGTCCTCCTCGGTCAGTCGCTCGCCGGGCGTGATGCACGTGACGTCCTCGCTCCACGTTCGGAGCGACAGCGCGAGCTCCGCGGCGGCCTTCGCCGGGCCGAACGCAGCGAGGCGGCGGTCGCGATTCTCCCAGCCGTCACAGTAGGGGCACACGAGGACCGCGCGGCCGAAGAGCTCCTGGAACCCCGGCCGATCCGGGATGTGATCGCGCATGCCGGTCGCGATCAGTAGCTTCTTGCCCTCGACGACGAGACCGCCGCGGGTCGTGGCGACGAAACGGCCCTCGCTGCCGTCGACGGAGACCACCTCGTCGTCGTGGATGGTGACGTCGTAGGGATCGAGCTGCGCGCGTCCCATCTTGCGCAGCTCGGCGGGCGTTGCGCCGTCGCGCGTGAAGATGCCGTGTGCGTGGCGCGCGCGCTCGTTGCGCCCGTGCCCGGAGTCGATGATGCACAAGCGCCGGCGGCATCGCCCCAAGACGAGCGCGGCGCTGAGGCCGGCGGGGCCGGCTCCGAGGATGAGGACGTCGTAGCTCTCCATCGCGCGCGCAGCTTACAACATGTCAGCGGCGGCGTTCGAGTGGCCGCGCGCCGTGCTTGGCCTCGAACCACGAGCTGCGCAGGTTGCGGCGTAGCGCCGACGCGTAGAGGCAATCGCGCAGGCTGTTGAGCTCGCTGGTCACCGCGCCGTGCGCGAGCGCAGTACGGATGCTCACCGCCTCGGCGCGCGTCAGCTCCTCGCGCGAGAGCGTCCCTTCGACCTGCTCGTGGGCGCAGTCCACGCCGGACCGCTCGAGCTCCCCGAACATCGCATGGGTGTTGGCCTCGGTTCGACCCGCCGTGAAGTACGACACGAGCTTGTGCCGCGAGCCCATCGGCTTGCCGTGCCCGGCGATCACCCAGTCGCGGAAGACGTCGACGTCGGCGTAGAGCGCGTCGAAGAGGTAGGCCTCGTGCACCGCGACGCCGCCGTGGCGAAGCGCGCACGCCGCCGCGTGATAGCCGCCAGAGTGCGCCGAGACGCAAACCCGCCCGAGCGACGCGTCCGGCGAGAGCGCGGCAAGACCGGCCGCGTTCCGAACGGCGCCGGCATCGAGCGCGCGAAGCGCGTCGCCCAGCATCCGACCAAGGCCGCCGGGCGCCTCGAGCTTGCCCGCCGCCGAATCGGCGGCGTTCACGGCGAGCTGCGGGACGACGAGGATGGCGTTCTGCTTGCTCTCGAAGAGCTGCTCGCGGAGCTGGTGGGCGACCATCGCGCGCTCGGCGGTGGAGTTGTGCCCATGAAAGTGAACGACCGTCGAGACCGTCGAATCGCGAGCGACACGATGGTGGTGCGGGATGAACACGAGGACGGTGGGATCGCCGTAGCCGCTGCCGCTCGCCGGAAACGGCGCGTGCTCCAGCTCGAGGGTCACGGTCACACCGCGCGCATCGCTCACGACGCGCGCGACGCGCGAGCCGACGTGCACCGTGGCGGGCGACGGCAGGCCGCCCGGCAACGAGTCGGCACGTGCGCGCGACGACGCGAAGAGCGCGAGACCGAGCATGGATGCGCCGCCGAGGAGGCCGCGGCGCGAGACGAGATGGCGGCGTGAGGTCATGACGTCTGTCCCTCTGGAACGACCCTCTTCGGTCCACCGTCGATCGGCCAACTTTGTGGCCACACTGTCGGCCGATGCCCACCGTGTGGCTCGCGAAGCACTTCGTGACGCACTTCGTGAAGCAGTGCCGCGCGCTGGGGATTCGGTCGGTCGTCAGCGCACGTCGAACGGGAGGCGTGCGGGGGCGCCGGCCTCGACGTCGGCGAGGAGCTCGCCGACGCGCAGCACGTAGTGTCCCTTCGGGAGCTTCGCAGCGCCCGCGTCGGCTCGATCGCCGCCGCCACGCCGGGCGACGACGCTCGCGATGGCGGGGTCGAGCGTGAAGGTGGCCACCGCTGCGCCGCCAGGCTCGAGAACGATCCGTGCGAAATGCGCGCGTCCCTTCGTCGCGGACACGTCGAAGCGAGGCGGCGCCAGCTCGTAGAGCGTCTGCCCCTCGTCCTCTGCCATCACGAGGAAGGCCGGCAGCGACACCGAGAAGATGAGCGGCAGCGTCAACGGAGCGGGACCGACGTTGACGAGACGATGGACGATGCGCCCATCCTCGAGCAGCTTCGCTTCCTGCCGGAGCGCCGGCGGCGGTCCTCCATCCGGCTCGAGGACGGCACGCAGCGCTCGCGCACGCACGCGGCCGATGGCGCAGCGCGGATCGACGACGGCGGTCGCCAGGGCGACCTCGCCGCCCTTCGCGCCGACGCACGCGGGGTCGATCGGCCCGTCGAGGTCGACCGCGGCCAACGGCTGCGCATCGCGAAAGCGGTTCCCCGCCTCGACGATCTCCCCGGACCCGCCGCCGTCGCCTTCATCTGCGAGCTCTACGCTGCCCGCGTCTGCGGCGCCGTCGAGTCCGGCCTCCTCGAGCGCGACGGTCGGGCCGGATTTGCCCTGACAGCCGTCGCATCCGGCGGTCAGGCCAGCTTCGAGCCCGAGCGCGAGCATGGTGGCGACGACCGCGGTTCTTCGTGCGAGCAGAGCCATGGCGCGGCTCTACCACGGCTCTTCCACGACGGCAGCGTGCGCGCCGACGGCACCGACGACGCGCACGCTCGCGTCACGCGTGGCGGGCGTGCATCCCGCGGAACGACCCCGTGAGCGGCGGGGCATGCGCGGCGACGGGTGGCGTGACCGTCGATCCGCACTCGGCACACGTCCACGTCGTCGCGCGGCGCGCCAG
>JAYTZB010001416.1:0-2668 GCA_043742085.1 Polyangiaceae bacterium | reverse complement strand
CATGTTGCCCTCGACGACGCCGGTGCTCGCGCCGTCACAGTTGGCGAAGATCCACTTGTCGCCGCTCGGTTGGCTGCACGCCGCACCACCGGGCGCCATGCCCGCCTCCTGGGTGTCGAGGAGCTGGCAGGTGCCGGGCAGGAGCGCGAGGCCCGACGTGGAGGTCGACCCGTTCTTCGCGACGGTGTCGCCCACCTTCATGGAGCAGTCGTAGCCCGTGGTCGTCGTGCACGTGTTGTTCGGGCAGGGGTCGAAGGGGTCGTTGGGGTTGGCGTACTTGACGCGGATGATGGTGCCGACCGGGATGGACGCGGTCCCGCGGTTGCAGATCGGGAAGTACCGATACTTGTCGGACTCGCGGTCGGAGCAGCCCGGCCCGATGGTGACGTCGGTGCCGGGGTTGGTCCCCATCGAGCGCAGGTCGGTTCCCTGGATGCCGCCGGCGGCGAACTGGTGACAGTTGCCGTCGCCGCCGAGCTGCACCATCGAGCAGTACGTGTCGACCTGGCAGTTGTAATACGAGCTCTTCAGGCCGGGCGTGACGTAGTCGTCGCACTTCTTGCCGGTGTTGAGGTTGTCGAGGAGCAGCTTCGAGATCTGGCCGTTGTTGATCTGACCGAAGCCCGTCACGCCGATGATGGTGGCGCCCGAGGTACCGCCCGCGGACGAGAGCGCGGTGCCCTGCTTCCAGCCCAGGCAGTTCGGGTCGCACGGATCGCTCGTGCAGATGGTGGCGCCGGCATCGGCCGCGCCCGGCGCGCACGTCCCGCAGTCCTGGGGGCAGCTCGTGCACGTCTCGACCGTGCCGTTGCAGATGCCGCCGCCGCCGCCGCAGTCGCTGTCCTTCGAGCAGGTATCTCCGCTGTTCGGGCCGCCCACGCACGTCTTCTGGACGACGCACGGCACCGCTCCGGCGCAGTTGGCGGAGGAGAGGCAGAGGTTTCCGTCGTCGCTTCCGCCGCTGCACACCTTGATGCCGTCGCAGATACCGTTGCCGCAAAGGCTGACGGCAAGGGTGTGAACGCCTCCTTGCGCGGCTGCCGCCGACGCGGGCGCGAGGTTCAAGCCGGGGACGGCGAGCGTGTTCGTCACCGTGCCCTCGCCGCCGCACGCGCTCCACCGGCCGCCCGTGCAGGTCTGCGTGCCCGAGAAGCAGCTCTGGACCTGGCCGCCAGCGGTGGTCCCGAGGTTCATGTGACAAGCCTGCTGGGCGCCTTCGGTGCTGCACTTGTCGCTCGTGACGCCGGGGGTCGGGATCTGCGGACCGCCGCCGGACGCGCCGTTCTCCGGGGTCGACGAGCAGCCGGCGTTCGCGAGGAGCGCGCCTGGAATGCCGACCGCGACCGTCACGACGAACGACCGCGTCAGCGATCGTTTCGTGGTCCGCTTCTTCTTTCCGTTCGCGTTCGCGCGGCTCTCCATCACACGCACCTCGTCGTGGTCACCCCGAATGCCAGGGGCCGAGCCTATCGACGAGTGCATGTGCCGGACCAGGTACGGCAATCGGCTTTTCTCGGCATCTCGAGCCGTGCGAACCGTCGAAATGCCCGCAACGAATGCGGCGCTAGCACCATTTTGCGGAGTCGGGCAGCGTCGCAGCTGTAGGTGCGTCTGGGTCGGCGACGGCTCGCTAGCGCAGCACGGACGGGCAGCCGGCGACGACCCGCACGCCGAGCACGTCGCCGTTCATCACGCGCGCGCACGCGTTGCCGACGAGCGTGACGTCCTTGCCGTTCGAGGTCCACCCGTTGACCGCGTCCTTGGGCTCCACCACGTCGTCGAGGTAGACGTTCACGAGCGCGGGATCCGGCGGCGTCATGTTCAGCGAGAACGTGCACGTCGCGACGATCTTCGCGAGCACCTTGCGCAGCGTCGACAGGAGCTGCGCCTCGGCGCTGTCGTCGACGCGAAAGTACCCGGGCGTTCCCGGCAGCGCGGTGCCGCCGAGCGTCGCGAGCTGATCGAGCAACGAGCCGTACGCGGCGCTTCCGGGAATGCCGATCACGTACACGGGAAAGCCCATGCTCTTCAGGGCGGTCACCGCGTCCTTGGTCGCCGCTGCATCGAGGCATTGCCCGGGACGCGTGCAGCAGTTGCGTGGCCCCGCCTTCGGGCAGCCCGGCTGGTCCTCGATGTTCTCGATGCACTCGGAGAGATCGCAGGTCGCCTCGAGGCCGCAGTTCGGCCCACCGTCCGTCGCGAGGACCACGAAGGTCTTGCCGCTGGCGGCCTGCACACGCCCGAGGACGTCTCGCAGCGTCGCCGCGGTCGGCGTGTTCCCTTGCGGCGGAAGGCTCGTCGCCTGGAGCAGGAACTTCGTCGTGGGTCCGTCCGCCGACGATGGCGGATCGCCCGGGCGCACCGTCATGATCTCCGACGACGGACCGCACGAGTCACCGGAGAAGCCCGGGAACACCGTCGCGCCGAACGCTGCACGCGGGCCGAGGTCACGCATGACGCGCGCGACCGTGGTGCGGACGTGCTCCCACTTGTCGTCGGCGAGCATGCTCCCCGAGCGATCGAGCACGAAGTAGATGTTCGGCGGATCAGCGAAGAGCGGAATGTCGATGCACTCGCAGGAGCTGCCCGCGCCGCATCCCGGCGGCTTCTGCCCGGCGTCGCCGAGAAACGGAGTGCCGGAGGGCGAGGCCTTGGCCGCCTCGTCGCC
>JAYTZB010001415.1:0-2421 GCA_043742085.1 Polyangiaceae bacterium | reverse complement strand
AGCGGGCCGGTGGCGTAGGCGACGCGATCGCCCCTCGCGAATCCGGTGACGCCTTCGCCGACCTCGTCGATCACGCCGGCGGCCTCGCCGCCGAGCACCGTCGGGAGCTTGGTCGGATAGAGGCCCGTTCGGAAGTACGTGTCGATGAAGTTCACGCCGATCGCGGCGTGACGCACGCGCAGCTCGCCGGGCGCGAGAGGCGCAACCTCGACGACCTCCCAGCGCAGGACGTCGGGGCCACCCGTCTGGTGGATACGAACGCCGTGCGTCATGTGTGCGGGAAGTGAGGGTTGAACGCGACCTCCCAGAGGAAGCCGTCAGGGTCCTCGAAGTAGCCCGAGTAGCCGCCCCAGGTTGCCGTCTTCGGCCGCTTCACGATCTTGGTGCCGGCCGCTTCGAGCTCGGTCATGATCCGATCGACCTCCTTCGCGGAGTGCACGTTGTGCGCGAGCGTGAAGGCGACGAACCCGGTGCTCTCCGGCGCGACTCCGGCGTCGGCGGCGAGCGATTCGCGCGCGTAGAGCGAGAGCCAGGTGCGCCCGAGCTCGAAGAACGCGATGTCCTTGCTCGAGGGAAGGCGCGGGAAGCGGAGGACCTTCTCGTAGAAGCGCACCGCGCGTTCGAGGTTCGAGACGCCGAGAGTCACGAAGCTGAGTCGAGGTTCCATGGCCCCGCGAGGGTACCACCCGCGTTCGCGTTCAGCGCATCCGCGCGAAGGCCAGGCCGCCCACCGCCAGCACGAGGCCCAGCGCCGCTGCGGCCGACCAGCCGGGATGCAGTGCGAGCTGCGTGTACGCGCTGCGTTCGAAGGCCTTGCCGCCATTGCTCGCGCGCTCGCGGCCCTCGACGAGCGGCGCCATGAAGAGGTTGTCCCGCCCGTCGTTGGGCCGGCCGCTCTTCTGCATGCCCACCATCGTCCGCTCCATGAGGCGATCGGTGAGACGCGGCGCGATCTTCTCGAGCACGCTGAACATCTTTCCGCCCCCACCCACCACCACGTCGCGGCGCGGATGCTCGGCGCAGAAGAGCACCGCATCGGCGACCACCTGCGGCGCGTACACGGGCGGCGGGTTCCTGGGCGCCGTCTCCATGTGATTGCGCGCGTGGTCGGTGTACGGCGTGTCGATCGCCGAGGGCTTGATCAGCGTCACCGAGATGCCGAGCTTCTCCATCTCCACCTCCATGCGCAGCGCATCGGTGTATCCCTTAACGGCGTGTTTGGATGCAGAATACATCCCCTGAGTCGGAATCACGCGGTCGGACAGCACGCTTCCGATGTTGATGATCGCGCCGCCGCGTTCGCGGAGCGCCCCCACGGCGGCATGGCACCCGTGTACGACGCCCCAGAAGTTCACGTCGAAGAGCCGCCGTGCCTCGACGAGATCGACGTCGTGCAGCTTGCCGTAGATCGAGAGTCCCGCGTTGTTCACCCACGTGTCGATGCGCCCGAACTTGTCCATCGCCGCATCACACAGGCGAATCATCGCGCGCGGATCGGTCACGTCGGTGGGGACCGCAAGCGCGAATCCCCCCGCTGCCTCGATCTCCGCCGCGAGCTTCGTGAGCTCCTCCTCGTTGCGCGCCGCGAGCACCACGCGTGCACCGCGACGGGCTGCCTCACGTGCAGTGCACAGGCCGATGCCGCTGGTGGCACCCGTGATCACGACCACCTGTTCCCCGAGCTTGCGCAGCTTGACGCTCATGGGTCGAGGACCGAGCAAGCGCCGTTCCTGTGGGCCGCTGCGCTTGCGGCGCGCGCGCGGACGCGCGATGCGTCGTCAAGGATGAGCCCGGCCAAGAACTTCCTCATCCATCTTCGCCTGCCCTTCCAGGCGCTGCTGGCGCCGTTCATGCTCTTCGGCGCGGCGCTGTCCCGCGGGCACGTGTCGCTGGGACGCTTCGTCGTCGCATTCGTCGTGCTGCACGTGTGCTTCTACGGCGGGACCACTGCGTTCAACTCGCACTACGACAAGGACGAGGGGCCCATCGGCGGCCTCGAGGCGCCGCCGCCGCCAGGGACCTGGCTGCTCCCTGGCAGCCTCGTGCTCCAGGCGATCGGCCTCGTCGTGGCGGCGTTCATCGGCTGGGGATTTCTGGCGGTCTGCGCGGCGTTCGCGGTGCTCGGCGTCCTCTACTCGCATCCGCTCACGCGCCTCAAGGGCAAGCCATGGCCGAGCTGGCTGACGGTCATGATCGGTCAAGGCGCGCTCGGCGCCATCGCCGGTGTCACCGCCGTCGAGGAGCCGCGGGTCACCGTCGAGCTGGCGCTGGGCGTGGCCGCTGCGTCCGCCATCGTGGGCGCCATCTATCCGCTCTCCCAGATCTTCCAGATCGACGAAGACGCACGACGTGGCGATCGCACGGTGGCCATGATGCTCGGACGCGCCGGCACGCCGCGCGTCGCGGGGCTGCTCTTCGCGA
>JAYTZB010001414.1:0-4757 GCA_043742085.1 Polyangiaceae bacterium | reverse complement strand
TACACCATGGGCATGATCACCTCGGCCTCGGGGCCGACGACGGCGATGTCCTGCCCGAGCCGATCGATGTCGCTTCGTGCGCCGGTGGCGGCGACCCCGAAGAGATCGAGTGAGAGCGCGGCGCCGGCGGGCTTCGTCTCGGCGTGAACGCGCTTCACGAAGTCGCGGATGATGCCGGAGCGCACGCTGGGGTCGGGGAGCTTCGCGAAGCGCTCGGTGATGTGGACGGGGAAGCGCACGTAGTCGAGGTTGATCTCGTCCGCGCCTGCGGCGACGCCCTCCTTCGCGATGTCGATGGCGTAGTCCTGCGCTTCGACGTTCGTGGGATCGAGCCAGTCGATGTGCACGGGCTGACCGGTGGTCGCGCTCTTCAGCGATAGCCGACCGTCCTTGGTCTTCTTGTCGGCCATGGGATCGTGGAAGCACGGGATGCGGAGCGAGACGCGAATGCCGCGCCAGTGCGCGAAGCGGATGGCGCGCGCGAGGTCGGGGATGGAGGGCTTCGCGGCGGCGCCGATCTCGAGCGCCAGCTTGGCCTTGGTGGGGTAGGTGACCGGCCCCTGGTAGTCCTTGGCATCGAGGATGACGGCGTTGATGCCGCGCGCGGCCATCTTGTCGAGGCTCTCGACCCACTTCTGCGCGACGAACGGCCCGGTCATGAAGAGCGCCCGCAGCGCCTTGTCCTCGGGAAATCCGAGCCTCTCCTGGGCCGGATCACGCGGCACGCGTGTGATGATGCTGGGGATCTCGATCTTCGCGCCGGCCACGAGCGCGGGGTTCTTCTTCTCGATGGCGCGTGCGAGCTCGCCCGCCGTGTAGATCTCGGTGAGGTCGAGATAGCTCGCCGCGATCGCGGGATACGTATCGCCCCCGGCCACCGTGTGCGTGACCCTCACGCTCTCGCCGCCGGCCACCTCGCCCCCGTGCGGCACGCTCTTCTTGAGGTAGGCGACGAGCTCATCGCCAGGAGCTCCCTCCTCCTTCGCCCCCGCGTCCGTGCTCGCACTCGCGCTCGCGCTCGCATCCGCGTCCGTGCTCGCGCTCGCGCTCGCGCTCGCCCCCGCATCCCTCGTCTCCACCGCAGCCGGCGCCGGCGTCCTCGACGAGCACGCCGTCACGACCGCGACCACCGCCACGATGCTTCGTCGGGTCACCATCCGAGCCGCTCCTTCGCCACCGCGACGACGCGGTCGGCCATCAGCTTGTGCGTCTTCAAGCTGGGATGAAATCCGCAGCCCAGCCCGTTGGCGTGGTTCTGCTCGGGCAGCTCCACGTATTCGAAGTTCGTCTCGCCGGAGGCTTTGATCTTCTCGATCGCCGCCTTCATGTACTTGCGCGCGAGCGTGAGGTTCTGCTTTCCCGGCGGATAGACGTCGGTGAGCATCGGCCCGAGCAGGCACATGATGAAGGCCTGGGGATAGGCCTTCCGCACGCGGTCGTAGAGGTTCGAATAGATGCGGACGTAGCGGGTCTCGCCGGGATCGTAGGTGGCGAAATTGTTGGTCCCGATGTTCATCACCACGAGCTGCGGGGTCCACGCCTTGAAGTCCCAGACGCTGTCAGGTCGATTGGGCAGCGTGCGCTCGTAGTAGTCGGTCATCTCCCCGATGGTCTTGCCCGACCACGCGATGGTGACGTGCTCGGCATTGAGCGCACGCGCCGCGATGGCGCCGTAGGTCGCGTACTGGTTCTCCTCGGCGGGGTTGAACGTGCATACGGCGCCGGGGCCTTCGTTGCCGTAGCCGGCGGTGATCGAGTCGCCGATGAGCTCCATGCGACGCTCCGCGGACGGCGGCGCCGGCAGCATCGAGCCTTGCGCGTCGAAGCCGAGGAACGCCACCTCGCCGACCTTCGCCTCGGTGCGCTTGTAGATGGCGACGTCGTGCACGCCGTCGGCGAGCCCTTCGGCGAGCGTGTAGCTGTCCTTCGTGTGATCGGTCTTGAGGACCGCCTTGGGCTCGCCGTCGACGAGCACCTGGAAGCGGTTGTTGCCGTCGTCCTTGAGACGCGCGCTGATGCCCGTGCCCTTGAAGCGCGCGCCGATCATGCTCCCGGGCCAGGCGAAGCGAATCGCGGCCGGGTCCGACGTGTCGAAGCGGCCCACCAGCTTCACGGTCGGGGCGGCAGCCGGCTGCGTCGCCGCCTTTGCCGTGACGGCCTCGCCGAGTGACGCCATCACGGGCGACGGCGCGGGCGCGCTCGGCGACTCCTGTCGCGTGCAAGCGGCGACCAGGAAGAACGCGGACCCAACGACGAGCGCAGTGCGCACGACCGATTGCACGTACCGATCGTAGCGGGCGATGGCAGCGAAGGTGAATTCCCCGCTGCCGATCGTGTCGCCAGAGTGCCCGGTTCAGGGGTTGCGGGCGGTGACCATCACCGTGCCGGCGCGCGGCGCCACGCGGACGATCGAGGTCTTCCGTGCCGCGTCGTACGACGTGGTGAGGCCGTCGCCGAGCACCTCGACCGGCGCGACCTCCGAGCGGACGCGCAGGATGACGGGCACGGTCACCGCGGAGAGCGCGACCGACCAGCCGGTCGCGAGCGCCTTCAGCTCGACCGTGACGCGCGGGGATGCCGAGCCCTCGGCCTCGTGAATCTCGAACGAGGTCGGCGTGGGCGACGGCCACGCGAGGATGGTGCGCGCGCCATGCGAGTCGGTGGTGCCGAGGCCGAGGAGATCGTCGTCGATGTCGACGGGGACGATCGCGCCCTCGCGGATCCACAGCGGGAGGCGCTGGCGGTCGCTCGAGAAGTCGGCGGTGACGGTGGTGCCGCCTTCGGCGACGGTGGTCGTCCACCAGTCGTACCAGCGCGCGCCCGCCGGCAGCGGCACCGAGCGCTTGCCCGTCGCGTCGATGAGCGGCGCCACCAGGAAGGCGTCGCCGAGCTGCCAGCGATAGTCGGTGGCCCAGGTCTCGGGCGCGCCGATGGGGCGCATGATCGAGGTGCCGGCCGCGGGGGCCTTCGCGCGCTGCTCGTAGGCCTGCTCGGCGAGCGACGCGAAGAACGGCACGAGCGCGTGATGGAGCGTCGCCCAGTACTTGTAGAGTGCAACGGTCTCGTCGGCGTGGTCGGGCACTGCCCAGGGAGCGAGGTTGTCGCGCCCGTGCACCTGCATGAACGGGCTCAGCGCCGACACCGCGGTCCACCGCGCGAAGTTCAGCGAGTCGAACGGGATCTTCGGGCCGAGGAGATCGAGGTCGTCGTGGTCGAGGTAGCCGCCCAGGTCGGAGCCCACCACGAGGTAGCCGGCCGCCGCGGAGCGGAACATCTCGTCGATCGCGTCGACGAGGCCGATCCAGTCGCGGCGATTGTCGCCCATCCAAGCCACGGGAGCGTGCTCCTTCTTGGCGTAGAAGCGGCCGTCGAACTCGTAGGACTTGTCGTAGGCCCGGACCATGGTGAGGAACTCGGGCCCGCGCACCGAGCGGCCGTAGGCGAGGAAGTCCTCGTAGTAACGCTCCGAGTAGGCCTGATGAGACTTGGGCCCCTCCGCGGTCGCGAGCGGATCGACCTTCACGTAGTTCTCGCCGAAGTCGAGCTTCCACCCGTCGAGGCCGGCCTTCAGCACGTTGTCCTGCTGGCGATGCCACCACGCGCGCGCGCTGGGGTTGAAGAAGTCGACGGCCGCGCCCTTGCCCTTCCACCAGTTGAAGGTGTCACCGTTCTCGACGAAGTAATTGCAGGTCTGACCTTCGGCGAGGTTCGGAGAGGCGCCGGCATAGAGATCGCCGCCGCCGTTCTCGAAGTCGAACGACTGGTCGTTCACGAGCGACGTGATCCAGACGACGACCTTCACGCCGCGCCCGTGCATGTCGGAGACGAGGCTCGGAAAATCGCCGTAGCGGGTCGGGCTCGCGATGAACGTGTTGTATTGCGTCTCCCACGGGCTATCGAGGACCACCGTGCCGACGGGGATGCCGCGGCTCTTGAAGCCGTCGACGTACGCGTAGGTGTCGGCGCGATCCGAGATGTCCTTGCTGATCCAGGGCTCGAACGCCCAGCGCGGCGTGTGACCGGGACCGGGCGCGAGCGTGGCCGATTCGGGATCGAGATCGGTGCGCACGCACGGGTCGGGCGTCTTCGCGGGCGGTGTGTTGCTGCCGCCGTCGCCGCATGCGGCGAAGGTGATGGCGAGGGAGGAGGAGGCGAGGAGCAGGCGCGCGCGTTTCAAGCGCCACGATACTAGCGCGTCGCGGTGATATAGGACGTGCCCTCATGTCGTTCGATCCCAACGCGCCCGCGCAGCCGGGCTCCGGTGTCTTCGGGTTGCCTCATTCCGAGTCGGAGGCGCTGGTGGTGCTCGTCCCCGTGCCCTGGGAGGCGACCACGTCCTATGGCGGCGGCGCGTCCGACGGTCCGAAGGCCATCCGCGAGGCCAGCGCGCAGGTCGACCTCTACGACCTCGACGTCGAGAAGCCCTACGACGCGGGCATTCACATGCTCGACGAGGACGAGGAGCTCATCGCCGCGAACGGCAAGGGCAAGGCGCTCGCTGCGAGGATCATCGAGGCTGGAGGTGCGGGCGACGATCCCGAGCTCGGTCAGGCGCTCGCGAAGGTCAACGAGCTCTCGGCCAAGGTCAACGCGTGGGTGAAGAAGGAGACGGCGCGCCTCCTCGACGCGGGAAAGATCGTCGGCATCGTGGGCGGCGATCACTCGGTGCCGTTCGGGGCGCTCGAGGCGGTCGCGGCCAGGCTCCCCAGCTTCGGCGTCCTCCACTTCGACGCGCACTCCGACACGCGTCGCGCCTA
>JAYTZB010001413.1:0-5721 GCA_043742085.1 Polyangiaceae bacterium | reverse complement strand
CATCCTCACGTGGGAGGACCTCGACGCGCAGATCGTGCTCGGCACCGCGGACGAGAAGAAGGAGCAGCTCATTGGCGAGGCGACGGATGGCGGCGTCGTCGGGCTCTACGCAGTCCTGAGCGCGCCCGACTCGTGGGAGCGCGTCTCGCACGCAGCGCGCTACAAGAGCGAAATCCTGCAGCGCAAGGTCCCCTACCGCCTGGTGACGCTGATCTGGAGCGGCAAGGACTTCAAGGTCACCACGAAGAAGGGCGAGATCAAGCCCGGCGCAAAGCAGGAGCTTCTGTAGCGCGTCGGCTCGCCCCGGTACCGGAGCTCAGAAGGCGCCGTGGGCGCCGAGTGCGTCGAACCCGAAGGTGGCCCCGCGCGCCGGCGCGGCTGCCTTCGTCTCGGTCGGGCGCGCGAGGTAGAGGACGACGGTGACGATCGCGCCCACGACCGTTGCGCCTGCGAGGACGTCGGTTGCGAGCGCGAACGTGCGCGTCCGCGTTCGCGCGTCCGAGACGTCGGCGGGCATCGAACCGAAGCGCGCGAGCGCCGCGTCGTAATCGCTCTTCGCGCGAACCGCGAGGATCCCCGTGACGGTCGCTGCGACCGCGAGCGTCACCGTGACGGTTGCGCCCACGTAGACGGGAGTCATCGGGCGCCCGGGTCGAGAAACGGCGGGCGGTCTGGGAACGTCTGTCTCCGGAGCTTGCCGCGGCGGCGGCTCGATCACCGCCTGCGCGACGATGGGACGAAGCGTGAGCCGCACGGTCTTCTTGTCGCCGCCGCTGACGACGACCCTCTCCTCCGCCAGCACGAAGCCGCTCTTCCGCGCGCTGACCGTCCAGCTGCCACTGTTCAAGAGCACCGGTTGCGCGAGCGGAGACGTCCCGAGGTCAATCCGCCGGTCACCCTCGGCGGAGAGCGTCGCGTCCGGCTCGCTCACGGTGATATCGAGCGAAGCGACATGCGTAACCAGGCGGCGAAGGTCGCTCTCGACCTCGGTGCGGCGCGCGGCGCTGATCTCGGTCCCGCCCTCTGCCAGGTACCGGCGAAATGCCGTGACCGCGCCGGCGAAGTCCTGGAGCTCCGCGTGGGTCTTTCCGATGTTGAACATCAGGCGGTAGTTCGGCGCGACGCGGTAGGCCTCCTGGAACTCGACCAGGGCGGAGCGGTAATCGCGGTCCTTGTAGAAGCTGACGCCGCGCTGAAAGTGCACGCGTCCCTCGTCGACGGCCGTCTCGGGTGCCGTCGAGGGTGCGTCGGCGCGCGCGCGCGGCGCAATCAGCGCGATCGCGAGCACGACGCCGATGGTGCGCAGCGAACGCATCATTTCGCCTTTCCGGCCCAGGGATCACTCTCGTCGATCCCGCTCGACGGCCGCGCCGGCTTGAGGCGGGGGGCGGGCTCGTCTCCGGCCGGCGCGACGCGCGTCGCGTGAGGCGCGGTCGCAACCCCCTTTTCGGGCGTCAAGGAGAGCTCGATACGAGCCGGTCGATCCAGCCGCACCTGACGCTCCTCGGCGACGAAGCCGAGCGCGCTCGCCTTGAGCACGTGAGGCTTGTCATCGGCAGCTCGCCGCGACTCGACAGGGTTGCCCTCGAGCGGAGCTCCGTCGAGGGTGAAGCGCGCCGACGAAGGTGTCGCGGAGAAGGACACATCCACCATCGCCGCCTCCGGATTCGAGACGCGCGAGGACGCGGACTGAGCCGGCGCTTGCGCGGGAGTGCTCGGCATTCCCGGCGGGCTGTTGCGGGTGCGCGAGACGCCGACGCCCACGATCGACGCGAGCAGTACCGCCCCGATCGCAACCGTCGCGGCGATGGGGCGGCGCTTCGGAGCGGCTGCAGACCCCGCGAGGATGTTCTCGACGCCGACCGTCGCCGCCGTGCCGGAAGGCCGCGACCCGCTGCCCGTATCGAGCGAGCTCGACGACGCAGGAGGCGCAATGATCAGCGACGCCTTCGTCTCGCTGTCCTCGGGAGACTCGAGGCGTTGCTGGATGAGGCGTCGAACCTCCGACCGTTCCGTCTCGAACGCGCGAGCGACGGTGGAGCCGACCTCGGCGTCGGTCATGCGCAGGTCGGCGTTCTCGATGAACGCGTCGAGCGCCGCCTGCATCTCGGCCGCCGTGGCAAACCGCTCCGCGGGATCGCGCTGGAGGGCGCGATCACAGATGGCAGCGAGCTCCGGCGGCGTGCCCGGCTTCTCCTCGAGCACGGCCGGCTCGCTACCGTCGAGGCGCCGATGGAGGATGGCCGGCTCGGCCATTCCTTGGGTGATGCGCCTCGCGCAGATGGCCTCCCACAGCAAAACGCCGACCGCGAAGACGTCGGTGCGCCGATCGATAGCGACGTTGAGGATCTGCTCCGACGGGGAGTAGGAGAGCTTGCCCTTGAAGGTGCCCAACCGCGTCTTCACCTGTGCTCCGGCGGCCTTCGCGATGCCGAAATCGACCAGCTTTATGGCCCCGCCGTAGCAGAGAAAGATGTTCTGCGGGCTGACGTCGCGGTGGACGACGCCCATGGCCTTGCCGGACAGATCGGTCAGCTCGTGCGCCCACTGCAGTCCCGCGAGCACGCGCGTGAGCACGTGCAGATGAAGCGCGAGGGGGAGCTCGCGCTTCGTTCGGGAGAGGAGCGCTCCGTACGATTGACCGTCGAGGTACTCCATCACGAAGAAGTGACGACCGGCCTCTTCGACGAACTCGTACGTTTGGATGAGGTTCGGATGGTCGAGCCGTGTGGCCAGGCGCGCCTCGTCCGAGAACATGCCCACGTACTCGGCGTCGCCGGCGAACTCCGCGTGCAGCTCCTTGATCACGAGCAGCTTCTGCACCCCGCGCGCGCTCGCTAGCGCGGCGAGGACGACGCGCGCCATCCCTCCTTGTCCGATGAGCGCGAGCTCGCGGTAGCGTCCGAAGCTCATGGCGTGAACTGCGGTCCGATGGGAGCGATCGAGATGGTATCCGGGAGCGAGAAGAGCGTCACGCTGCCGAACGGCTGGTGCGTCGCCGCGATCTGCGCGGAGAAACGGCGCGCTCCGGTCGGGACATTGATGAAGCCGACGTTGCCGGACTCATCGGTCTCCTTCGCGCTGAGGGAAGGCGCGTTCTGGAAGAAGTAGAACGAGAGCGTCCCCGCGTCGCGCTCGTCGACATCGGCCGTGCCGCCTGCAAGGAACGCGTCCTGACAGTCCTGCAGGAACACGAACGTGATTCCGAGCTTCGGGTCCGGCGGCTTGAGGCCGTAGAGGCTGGCGAACTGCCTCAACGTTCCGTAGGTGAAGAGCGGCTCCTCGTCGGTGAACGTCTTGAAGATGGGGACGCTCTGGTAGAAGAACCGCGTGGGCACGTACTCGTCGTCGAGGCGACCTCCGTCGGGGTCGGTCGAGGCCGGTCCGCCGTCCGCGACAACCGGATCGATGGCGATGTAGCCGTTGAAGGCCGCAGCTCTCAGGTCGAGGTCGAAGGTGATGTGTCCCGTCGCGTCCGGCATCACCGTCGCCAGCGGGGCGGCGCACGTGGGATCGCTGTTGTTGGGACAGAGGCGGATCTTGACCGACGTGACCGGCGCCGAGCTCAGGAGGTCGGTGAAATGCCAGGTGGCGCTGGCAGACGCGACGGTCGGCTTCGGCGCTGGATGGTTTCCCAGGCACGTGAGGGCGGGGTTCGCGTCGGGCGCCGCGGCGTCTGGCTTCGCGTCGACGGAGTCGGCGTCCGGTCCCGCGTCGCCGGGAGCGCCGACACCGACGCAGACGGACTCCACGCATCGCGACCCCGCGAACGCGGCGCCACGGCCCGAGCAGTCCCCGTCAGTGACGCACTGGTCCTCGCTCGTCTTGAGGAGCAGCGAGCACGCCATCGTGGTCCCGAGCAGGAGGACCACGACGAGCTTGTTTCGCGCACCGTCGAGCCACATTACGCAGCCAGAGGATAGCGGAGCGCGAAAGGCTGCGTTCCATCAAGCTCGCGCAAGCTCGCGCAAGCTCACGCAAGCTCACGCAAGCTCACGCGTGCCGGGCAGCTCGCTTCAGCTCCGCGCGCGCTGCGGGCTGCGACATGGCATCACATCGGCGCTGCAGGAGAGAGATCTGCCCGCGCGTCACGCGCACGAAGCCGTCCGGCATGTCCCGGACGAAACCTCCCGGTCGGTGCTCGATGCCGCGCACGTTCGCGTTCACCGCCGCCGCTCGGTCCGCGAGCAGGTTGGCGGCACGGACGGCGACCTCGACCGGCGTCCAGGAGTGCGGTTCGAAAGACCTCGTGATGGAGGTCGCGCTTCTCCACCCAACGCGCGGCCCGCGCCACATCGGACGTGGTCCTCCCGTGCTCGCCGGGTGGTTCCCCATCGCCAGCGCGCCGAAGCCTCGCTACAACCAGCGGCACCATGCGCCCTGCCTGTCTCGCTCTCGTCGCTCCTCTCGTCCTCGCTTCGCTGGGGTCGCTCGCGCTCGGCTGCGGCGGCGGGGCCGCTCCCGCGATGACGCCCGACAGCACGAAGGACTCCGGCGCCGAGTCCTTCGGCGAGGTGAACCCCGCGGACCTCGCCGAGCTCGACGCCGGCAGCGGCACCGCGACGGCGACGGCGCCCTCCGGCGCCCCCGATGCGGGAGCCGCCGCGAGCACGTCGAGCGCGGGAAGCGCTCCCGAGCCCAAGGACGAGTGTGCGCCCGTCGGCGTCGAGTTCGAGAAGCGCGCGCGGCCGAAGCTCAAGGAGTGCTACGCGGTCGCGAAGAAGAAGGACGCTGACCTCAAGGGCACCGTGCGCATCACGGTCGACATCGACATCTACGGGAAGATCAAGACGACCAAGATCGTCGAGAAGACACTCCCTGATTCCGTCGCGCAGTGCATGCTCAAGGTGGTGAAGGCCACGCCGCTCCCCGAAGCCTCGAAGTGCCCGGGCAAATCCCTCACCATCCCCGTCACGTTCCCGACGCCGCACTGAGCGGAGCCGCCTGCCGTCAGTGCTGGCGCTTCACGTCGCCCGGCATGTTCGGGTGCTGGAGCAGCAGCTTCTTGAGCGGAGCGTGCTTGCGAACGAACGGCTGCTTCATGAGGTGCGCGAGCAAGGCCGGCGGCGTCGCCGAGAACTTCGCGAGGTTCTGGATGAACAGCACCGAGTTGTACGGACGACCGCACAGGATGCCCGTCATCTTCGCGTCGAACGCGCAGCCCGTCATGTAGATCAGGCAGCGACCCTCGGTGCGCAGCACGAGATCGGCGCGCTCCTCGGGCGGCGCGCCCTGGTACTTCTGCCGCATGAAGCCGCGTGCCTTCGAGCGCGTGAGCTCCGGCACGTCGCGATCGATCGCGATCTTGTACGTCTGGAAAAGTCGCTTCGACGCCATCACGCGCTGGAGCACGGTGTCGCCCGCCATCGGGTTGCGCAGGAGTCGCCGCTCGACCAGCAGATCGCGCAGGAAATCCTGGCGCCGCGTCATCATCTCGAGACCCACGCCGGTGCGATGGTGGAACGCGATCAGCCGCACGTGCTGGAGACCGATGCTCGGGTTCTCGAGGATCGACGCGATGACCCGTGCGTCTGCATCGAGGCATAGCGCAAGCAGATCGGGACCCTGCGCCGTCTTCGCGAGGCCCGCGCGCACGTCGACCGTCAACCGATGGAACTGCGCCTCGTAGATCTTCCGATAGTCCTGCTCGTTGAGGACGGCGGCCTCCTCCGATTCGCTGGCGCGGAGCGCTTCGTCGTCGTCGCTCGCTGCTTCGGCCGT
>JAYTZB010001412.1:0-4061 GCA_043742085.1 Polyangiaceae bacterium | reverse complement strand
CACGTTGACCTGGAAGAGGCGGTCGACGTCGTCGTCCTTGAGGCGGAGGAGCAGGCCGTCGATGGAGATGCCGGCGTTGGCGACGAGGATGTCGAGGCGGCCATGGCGCTTCGCGAGCTCGTCGATGGCGGCCTCCGCGGCCTTGGTGTCGCTGACGTCGAAGCCGGCGATCTCCGCCTTGCCGCCCTTGGCGACGATGGCGTCGGCCACCTCCTTCGCCTGCGCTTCGCCCTTCACGTAGTTCACGATGACGGTCGCGCCGTGCTCGGCGAGCGCCTCGCAGCATGCGCGGCCGATGCCACGGGATCCTCCGGTGACGAGAGCGACCTTGCCGGTGAGCTGGAACATGGCGTCTTCTTCTTCTTTCAGGTGGCGTCCGCCGAGGCAGGCGAGGCAGGCGCAGGTGCCAGGAATTCGGTCACGTTGCCGAGGCTCGCGACGTCGCCGACGCTCAGGATCTTCATCTCCTTGGCGATGCGACGGCCGAGGCCCGCGAGGACCTTACCGGGTCCGATCTCGATCGCGTGGGTGATGCCTTCCATGTGCATCAGGCGCACTGCCTGCTCCCAGCGCACCGCGCCGTCGACCTGGCGCACGAGGAGGTCCTTCACGCGGCCAGGCTCGGTGTTGGGACGGGCATCGACGTTGGCGACGACCGGAAACGCGAGCGCCTTCACGTCGACCTCGTCGAGCGCCGCCTTCAGCGCGGTCGCCGCAGGCGCCATGAGCGCGCAGTGGAAGGGCGCGCTCACCTTGAGCGGGATGGCCTTGCCCTTCTCCTCGCCAGCGCGCTCGGACACGCGCGCGACGGCCTTCGTCGATCCGGCGATGACGATCTGACCGGGCGCATTGAAGTTCGCGCAGCTGACCACGCCGTACGCGGCGCCGTCGGCGTCCTGCTCCTCGGCGACCTCGCGGCAGATCGCCTCGAGGCGCGACGCATCGAGGCCCATGATGGCGGCCATGGCGCCGGCGCCCGGCGGAACCGCGCTCTGCATGGCGAGCCCACGAGCGCGCACCACGCGGACCGCGTCCTCGAGCGAGAGCGCGCCGGCCGCGACGAGCGCGGAGTACTCGCCGAGCGAGTGCCCAGCGGCGAACCGCGGCGCAGGGAGCGCTGGATGGGCCTCGCGCAGCGCGGCGAGGACCGCGGTGCTCACGGTCACGAGCGCCGGTTGCGCGTTGGCGGTGAGGGTGAGCTGGTCCTCGGGGCCTTCGAGGATCAGCTTGCTGAGCGGCTCACCCAGCGCGGCATCGGCGCGCTCGAAGATCGCGCGGGCGGCCGGCGAGGCCTCCATGAGATCCTTGCCCATGCCAACGACCTGGGAGCCTTGCCCAGGAAAGAGCCACGCGACCTGAGTCCCGGCGAGGGTCATGGTCGCGGTCGATAGCGCAGGTGATGCGGGACGCCAAGCGGCTCAGTCGCGTGCGCTCGGGCGCGCGCTCAATCGCGACCGAGGCCCGTGTCGAAGCCGCCGTCGGCGGGCGGGTTCGTCGTGTCGGTCGCGGTCGGGGCGGTGTCGGTCGCCGACTGCGTCGCTGCCGTTGCGCCGTGGTCGACGCGTCCGCCGCCCTGGTACGTGCTGCGGTCGAAGATGCACGCGGTCGCCGAGGTCATCGCGATGACGAGCAGGCCGACGCGCATCGCTGTGCGGCGGCGCGCGCGGATGCGGTCGGAACGGAGATCGGCGTCGGAGGGAACGATGTGTGGTTCACGATCTACGCTCATGGGTCGCACTGCCATCCCTTCACGGCGTCGCACTGGCAGTTGGGCCCGCCGACCGAGCTCGCGCCCTGCCGCGGGCAGACCGAGAGCGCCTTGTAGAAGCCGATGCACACCGTGCCCGGCGCGATGAAGGACGTCGGGCAGGGCGGGAAATCGACGTTGAACACGGCGACCTTCTCGAGGACGCCGTCGAGCGACATCTCGCAGACGAAGCGCCCCGGCGGGAACGGCGCGCCGTCGATCGGCATGCCGGACTTGTCGGCGGGCTTCAGCGTGATGTCGAACTTCTGGACGCCGTCCGCGGGCTGCGGCGAGGACTCGGCGTTGGCGAGCACGCGGTTGGTGTCGAAGAACTTGTCGGCCGCGAAGTCGTAGTCCTGGATCGCGCGGATCAGGCCCTCCACGGTGACGCCCTTACGGCCGATGCCCATCTCGGCGATGCAGTGGATCTCCTTCGTGTCCGTGACGAACACGTTGCGCTTGCGATCGCCCTGGCCGTCGAGGGCCATGTAGACGTCGACGATGCGTGCCGTCGTCGCGCAGGACGAGAGAGCACCGAGGAGCAGGAGCGACGTCACTGCGAGCGCGCCGATCCTGGCCGAACCGAAACGAGCGCGGGCGCGGACCACAGCCATCGAGGGCGAGTATAGCGCGAGGTCCGCGGCCGGCCCTAGCTCACATGCGAACGATCGCGCCGCCCCAGGAAATCCCGGCGCCGAGCGCGCACATCGCCACCGTATCGCCCGCGCGGATCTTGCCGGACCGGAGGTTCTCGTCGAGGAGGATGGGGATCGACGCGCTCGACGTGTTGCCGACGCGGTCGATGTTGATGAGGACCTTCTCCTTCGGGACGCCGAGACGCGTGGCGGCGAAATCGATGATGCGGAGGTTCGCCTGGTGGGGGCAGATCCAGTCGACCTCGTCGGCCGTCATGCCCGTCATGTCGAGGGCCTCCTTGGTCGCGGAGTAGAGGTTCTTCACCGCCACCTTGAAGATGTCCTGGCCACGCATGTGGACCTTGTTCTTCTTCTGCTCGAGCAGCTCGGCGGTCATCGGATTCAGCGAGCCGCCGCCCGGGATCATCAGCGACTGCGCGAGGAGCCCGTCCGACTGGATCTTCGTGGAGAGGAGGCCGCGAGGCTTCCCGTCGCACGTCGCTCCGCCCGCGGGTCCGAGGATGACCGCGCCTGCGCCGTCGCCGAAGAGGACGCAGGTGGTGCGGTCCTCCCAGTTGATGACGCGCGACAGGAGCTCGACGCCGACGACGAGGACGTTCTTCATCACGCCGGTGCGGATGAACTGATCGGCGATGGACATCCCGAAGATGAAGCCGGCGCACGCGGCCGAGAGGTCGAACGCGGGGCAGCTCCCGGCGCCCAGCTTCTGTTGCACGAAGACCGACGTGGCCGGCATCGGCATGTCGGGCGTGACCGTGCCGACGATGATCAGGTCGAGGTCGGTCGGCTTGAGCTCGGCGGCCTCGAGCGCCTTCTTGGCCGCCTCGGTGGCCATGTCGCTCGTGACGATGCCCTCGGGCGCGATGCGGCGCTCACGGATGCCCGTCCGGTCCATGATCCACTGGTCGCTCGTGTCGACCATCTTCTCGAGGTCGGCGTTCGTGCGAACGATGGACGGGAGGTAATGACCCGTGCCGAGAATGCGGGAAGCAGGCGTGATCATGGGCGCGTCGATTCCTTAGCACACGCGCGCGCCGGCACACGGTGCTGCCGTGACAGATCCGTGACAGGAAAAACCGCCGAGACGAATCTCGGGAGCTCGAGGGGCGGAGCCCCTCGAAACCTGACTAGCTGGCTTTGGGGGCCTTGATCTCGCGGCCCTTGTAGTGGCCACACGACGCGCACGCGCGGTGCGGGGTCACGGGCTCGCCACAGTTGGCGCACGCAATGAGCTGCACCGGCACCACCTTGTCGTGGTTTGCGCGGCGCATGTTGCGCTTGGATCGGCTGGTTCGTCGCTTGGGGACCGCCACGGCATACTCCTTCGAATCAGATCACTTCGTCTTGTCCCGGAACGCCAAGAGCGGCGCAAGCCGCGGGTCGATCTCCTTCTTTTCGGAAGGAGCTTTGGCGTTGGTTTCGGGGGCGGGGGACATACCCGGGCAGTCGTCCGAGCACAAGGGAATCATAGGGACACCGAGCAAGACCTCATCCCGGACGAGGTCGTCGAGCACCACGGTCTCGCCGTCGAAGGGCAGGGTGTCGGCCTCTGCGTCCTCGAGCGTGTACTCGACGTTTCCGCTCTCATCGGCGTCCTTGACCTTCTCGCCGGGCACGTAGATCACGCTCAGATCCGAGTGCACGTCGACGTCGACGGG
>JAYTZB010001411.1:0-4112 GCA_043742085.1 Polyangiaceae bacterium | reverse complement strand
CGTTCTGCTTGTTGCGCTGACTCTCGATCTTGTCGAGGGTCGCGGCGGCGTCCTTCGCGCGTGCGAAGGCGTCCTCCACCGTCTTCACGTGACCTTGCGCGATCGATGCGACGTCGCCGGTCGACTTCGCGCCGACGAACACGTGCTCTTCGTGCTCGGCGCCGCCCACGCCGTCCTCGTAGCGAAGGACGGCGTCCAGGACCTCGACGTTCGCGCCGTCCTTCGTGGCCGACGACGCGAGCTCCACCACCACCTCGGCTTGCTCGCCGAGGCTGAGATCGCCGAGTGGGATCGAGACGCCGCGATCGAGGCCGCTGAAGCTCCGTCCGACGACGCCCGTGACGGTGACGCCCGGCCCGGGGCGCACATCGAGCACCGCATGACGGGCGACGACCTTGTGCAGGCGCGTGACCTCCTCGGAGAAGAACGACGCCACCTTCGCCGAGTCATCCACGTAGAAGAAGCGCCCGCCCGAGAGCTGCGCGATGTGACCCATGAGCGTCTCGTCGTAGTCGTTGCCGAGGCCGAGCGCCGTGACGGAGATGCCTTGCGCCGCGGCCTGTGCGACCAGCGGAAGGATCTGCCGGTCGTCGTTGGGCACGCCATCGCCGACGAGGACGACGCGGTTCACGCCTTCCTTGTCGAGGTGCCTCGTGACCTCCGCGATGGCCATGCGGAGCCCGCTCGCCATGTCGGTGGTGCCGGTGGCCTTCATGCCCTCGATCTTCTTCTTCAGGTCCGTCGCATCCGCATCGTCCAGGCGCGTCGACGGGAGAAGGACCTGCGCCTTCGAGTCGAAGACCACCACGGAGATGCGATCCTGCGGCGAGAGCGAGCCGACGAGCGCGAGGCTCGCGGTCCTTGCGTCGGCGATGGCCTTGCCCTCCATCGACCCCGAGGTATCGACGAGCAGCGCGAGGTTCACCGGGGGCCTGGCCGTCGCGCTGCGCGTACGCGCGGCGAGGCCGATGCGGGCGACCATCGCGCCGGAAGCGCCAGCCTTCACGAACCTGTTCCCGAGGGCGGCATCGAGGGCCACCGCCGAGACCTCCGGTCCCGCCGGGGTCCTGGTGCTGCCGTGCCCGCAGGCGAGAAAGACCGCCGAGGCCGTGATGAACCCGACCCAGCTCAACTTCCGAAGCATGCAGGCCTCCCTTGGACCGGTGCTTTACGGGCGAGGGCGCCGATCGATCTCCCCTATTTGCGCGCGGGGCGACGCCGCTCGTGGAACCAGGCACGGAAGCCGTCCATGCGCCCGCGCTGCTCCTCGGGTGCGTGCGCTCTGCACGTAGCGAGCTCGGGGCTGCCCGGCGCGGCACCCCATCGCGACTCGACGCAATCGTTGGGGTTGTAGGCCATCTCGAGGGCGGCGCTGCGCGCGAGCACCTCGGCGAGCGTCAGCTTGAACGCGCTCCCGTCGGTGCGTGTATATTCCACGCTTCGTCCCTCCAGCTCGCGCGCGAGGATGCGCTCCAGCTCGTCGGCGACGTCCTTCGGCGAATGCCCAGCCGGCATCGCGAAGCGCTCCGGCCGTCGGGCCCCGCGCGCCGGGAAGCCTCGCACCACGTCGACGGCGATGAGGATGCGGAGGTCGCGCGAGGGCGTCGAGAAGTCCTCCCACGCGCCGCTGGTCTCGAAGATCTCCGGTCCCTCGGGCATCGCAGCCGGGCCCTTGCCGGTCTCGAGCCACTTCCTGCCGTTGTCGACCGATTTGACGCGCGTGCGGACCTGCTCTTCGAGCGCGGAGATCGTTTCGAGCATCGCGCGCTGCGGGTCGAGCGGCCGGGGCGAGAGCACCTCCTCCATCTTGTCGTAGAAGCCCTCGAGATCGAGCTTCGCGGCATCGCGCGAGACGTCGCCGTAGTCGGGGTTCTTGCGGATGGCCTCGTCGTCCAGGCGAACCAGCTTGCCGGAGCGGCGCATCACGGGACGAAAGCGCTTGAATCCAGGGCCGCCGAGCTCTCGCTGCGTGGCGTAGAGGAAGTTGCCGCGCCAGTAACGCTTCCGCGCGACCGTGCCATCGGGCTGCCCGTCGACCGCGAGGAGCACGCCGCCGCGATCGGCGTTCTGCGGGAGGCGCTTCGCGATCATCAGCACGTGACCGTAGGGGTCGGCGTAGATGGTGCCCGGCCGCATGCTCTCGAGCGTGAGCGGCACCGGGTAGTAGTCGCTGTTCTCCTCCTCGAACGGCTGGCGCGCCGAACCCGAGTGCGCCTTGTCGGCGAGCGTGCCCTTGAGGAAGCTGCCGAACACCTTCACGGCGGTGGCCTTCTCGTCGAACCTCGCCGGCGGCTCCTCGTTCGTGATCATGACGCCGGCCTTGCACGACGGCGCCGAGCCTCCACCGCCGCGATTGCACTCGGACAGCCCGAACGGCAGCCGCAGCTTGAAGGCGAAGTAGGCACGCAGGAAATACGGCAGATCCGCGCAATCCGGCCGGACCATCGGCGCGTTGACCGAGTCCTCACCCGCGCTCAGGTGATCGAAGAGCAGGTTCCGCTTCTTGTCGCGCAGCACCTCGTGGAGCGCCGGCCAGCTCGGCATCTCGCCGTCGGGTGCGTCGAAGAGCTGCTCGATCCATGCGGAGTACACGTTTTCGAGATGGCGGTTCCACGTGCGGTGAATCGGCCAGAGTCCGTCGGTCTCCTTGGGCGGGGAAGGCGGTCCGGGCTTGAACGCGACGACGGTGATCCGCCGCGAAGCGACGTTCTTTCCGGGGTCGCACGCTCGCTGCGTGAGGATCGCGTCGTACAGGCCGGCGTGCGGCGCCTCGATCTCTGCGACGAAGAAATACGGCGGCCCGCCTCGTCGCACGTCACTCGCGACGACGGGCGGCGCGGTGGTGGACGCGGCGCGGCCCTTCTCGGCGGCGACGATGCGGAGCTCTCCGGCGATCGGCTTCTCGCTCACCGCCATGACGCGGAGCGGCGCCGACGTGCTGGCGGTACCCGGCGTCACGAAGAGGAAGACGTCCTTTGCGTCCTCGCACTTCGGCGGCTCCTCGGGAGGGATGTCGACGGATCCTGGCGGCTCGCCGAACAGGAGGCTCGTCGAGGCGAGGCTGGAGGCGGCACCGGCCTCGCGCTCGGCGGCCTTCGAGGTGGCGCCGTCGATGGCGGGCTGGGTGGGCGGCGCGTCCGCTCCTTCGCGCGTGCACGCCGTGCACGACGCACAAGCGAGCGCGAATACCGCTGCGAACCGGGCCAATCTCACGATGGGTGAATAACGCACCGCCGGAGAAGCGTCATCCTGGGCGTCGGCGAATTCTTGGGGTATCCCCCGCGCCCACCTCACGACATCGAGCCGAAGACCAGGTTGAGCGCGAGCGCGAGGATGGCGGTGTTGTAGACGAACGAGAGGACGGCATGCAGCAGCACCGCGCGCCGCGCCCTCGTCGACATGACGGTCACGTCCGAGACCTGGAAGCACATTCCGAGCGTGAACGAGAAGTACGCGAAGTCGATGTCGGCGGGCGGATCGTCGCCGGGGAACTTCATGCAGTGTTCCTGCGGTGCGCCGTGAGTGTGCCGTCGGGAGTAGTAGAGATGCGCGTAGCGCAGCGTGTAGACGGTATGCGCGAGCGTCCACGCGAGGACGATGGCCGCGAGCGTGAGGCCGGTCCACGTCGAGCGCATGTTGTCCGGCACGCTCTTGACCTGGCGCAGCACGAAGGCGGCCGCGAAGAAGCTGAACATGCTCGCGACGAGCGCGATGCCGAACACCGCGTGGCGTCCCGGGTCGTCACCGCCGGCCCTCCGCTTGGTCTCGGCGCTGTCGGCGCGAAGAATGACCGACCACGTCAGCGCGATCAGCGCGAGGGCGCCGACGTCCCATCCGAGGATGGCGCGCTGCCACCAGGAGAAGTCGTACTGGCTGACGACGGCGAGGGTGACGGCGCACAACGCTGCCGGAATGACCAGTCGACCGATGGCATGGTGAGGTGACAACGCCCAGCGGATGCGGGGGCGAGCGCGGGTCGGAGCATCCATGCCCTGCCGGAATATCACGCGGGCGGCCATGCTTGTAAGACGGCGTACCGTCCGCGAGCAAACGGCAACCCGAGGCAGGAACGCGCGACAATTGCCGCTCCTCGGGCGCTGCGCTACGGGGGA
>JAYTZB010001410.1:0-7596 GCA_043742085.1 Polyangiaceae bacterium | reverse complement strand
GCGCAGACCGCATGGGGGCGTCGCCCGTAGAACCCCACGAGGCCACCGATGTCCCTGCGATCCCCGGCCATTGGCCATGATCCTCGGCAAGAACCCACTATTTGTGCGACCCTTCTGCCGATGACTCAGGGTGAAGGCGAGGTCAAGCCGGCAGATCCCCTCGTCGGCACTGTCGTCGCCGGCAAATACACCATCGTCAAGCAGCTCGGCGAAGGCGGCATGGGCTGCGTGTATCTCGCCGAGCAGAAGCTCGGGACGTCGGTGCGCAAGGTCGCGCTCAAGACCCTGCACAAGCACCTGTCGCACGACCCTGCGATCAAGGCTCGCTTCGACCGCGAGGCCGGGACCGTTGCGGCCCTCGAGCATCCCAACACCATCCAGGTCTACGACTTCGGCGAGATGGAGGACGGCACCCTCTATCTCGTCATGGAGTTCGTGCAGGGCCGCAGCGTCGCCGACATCCTCGAGAAGGACGGCCCGATGCCGCCCGAGCGCGTCGAGAACATCCTGCGCCAGGTGTGCGGCTCGCTCGCCGAAGCGCATGGCCACGGCATCGTCCATCGCGACCTCAAGCCCGACAACGTCGTCCTCTGCGAGCGCGCCGGCACCAAGGACTGGGTCGAGGTCCTCGACTTCGGTATCGCCAAGCGCTCGAGCGAGCACGATCCGAACGAGGCCAAGCTCACGCAGCAGGGCATGGTCCTCGGAACGCCTCCTTACATGAGCCCCGAGCAGTTCACGGGACAACCCGTCGACCTGCGGAGCGACATCTACGCGCTCGGCGTCATGACGTACGAGATGCTCGTCGGGAAGTATCCCTTCGAGGCGAACACCGCGTGGGAGTGGGCCTCGAAGCACATGACCGAAGCGCCGCGTCCGATCGAGACGCAAGCGCTCGGCGCGCACGTCCCGGAGCGCATGCGTCACGCCATCACGCGCGCGCTCGCGAAGAACAAGGACGAGCGCTACGCGACCGTGAAGGAGTTCTACGAGGCGTTTTCCGGCACCGGTCTGCCCAACCAGACCGCCGTGATGAACCAGGCGGCGAGCCACCCGGGCGCCGAACCGAACGGCGCCGGCGCCGCGGGCGGCGGGCGCGCGAGGACCGAGATGGGCGCGCCCGTCATGGGCGGCGGACCTCCGGCCGGCGGGATGACGCCTCCGTACGGCGGCGCGGGCATGGGACCCGGAATGGGCACGGCGGGTCCTCCGGGTCCGGGCTCGGCGCCGGCGGTGGTTCCGGCCGGACCCACGCATCAGCCTGCGAAGAAAGGCGGCAACGGCCTCATCATCGGTCTCGCCGCGCTCGCGGTGCTGCTGATCGGCGGCGGCGTCCTCGCGCTGGTGCTGCGCGGCGGAAAGCCCAAGGTCGTCGTCACCGATCCGCTCGATCTCGACGGAAGCGCAGCGGTGAGCGATGCGAGCGCGGCTCCGATCGAGAGCGCCGCCGCGGGGAGCACCGACACCGATGCCGCCGTCGCGCCGCTCGGCGGCGTGGTGACCACCGCGGTCGGCGTGAAGACCGGCACCGGCACCGGCGGTGCGAAGCCAGTGCCGACGCCCTCCGCGAAGCCGGTCCCCACGCCCACCATCAAGGCCGACCCGCCGATCTGCGGGAACGCGCGCGCCGCGAAGGCCGCCAACCGGCCGACCGCTGCGCTCCTCGAAGCAAAGTGCCGCGCCGCAGGCGGTACACCCTGAGCCATGCAGTGTCCGTCGTGCCATAAAGAAGTCGAAGGCAACCCGCCGTTCTGCGCGCTGTGCGGCGCGGCGATGCCTCATCAGCCCGGACCCGATCCGCTGCTGGGCCGCACGCTCGGCGGCAAGTTCAAGATCGTCAAGCTGATCGGCGAAGGCGGCATGGGCGCCGTCTACGTCGGCGAGCAGGCGCTCGGGCAGCACACGCGCAAGGTGGCGATCAAGACGCTCCACGCGCATCTGTCACGCGACGAGAAGATCCGCGTTCGCTTCCAGCGCGAGGTCGGCACGCTCGCCACGCTCGAGCATCCCAACACCGTTCAGGTCTTCGACTTCGGAACGACGGAGGACGGCGTCCTCTACATCGTCATGGAGTTCGTGCTCGGCCGCAGCATCGCCGACGTCCTCGAGAAGGAAGGCCCCATGCCTTCCGCGCGCGTCGAGCACATCCTCGAGCAGATCGCGGGCTCGCTCGCCGAGGCGCACGGCAAGGGGATCATCCATCGCGATCTCAAGCCCGACAACATCATCCTCACCGACCGCGCGGGGCAGAAGGACTTCGTGAAGGTCCTCGACTTCGGCATCGCGAAGCGGAGCGGCGAGGAGGATCGCAACGAGGCCAAGCTCACGCAGCAGGGCATGGTCCTCGGAACGCCTCCCTACATGAGCCCGGAGCAGTTCACCGGGCAACCGCTCGACGGACGCAGCGACATCTACTCGCTCGCGGTGATGGCCTACGAGATGCTCACCGGCGTGCTGCCCTTCGACGCGTCGACGGCGTTCGAATGGGCGACCTTGCACATGACCGCTGCGCCCAAGGCCATCGAGGCGATGCCCAACGGCGCCGCTCTCCCCGAGTCGATGCGCGGCGCGATCATGCGTTCGCTCTCCAAGAACAAGGAGCAGCGCTTCGCGACCATCGGCGATTTTCTCGCTCGCTTCGAGGGCAAGGTCGGCGCATCGGCGGAGGAGGCGGCGCAGAAGAAGGCGACCGCAGCGCACGACCCTCCCGCCCGCGCAGGCACGGCGGGCATGGTGAACGCGCCCGCGTATGGAGTGCCACAACGCGCGCAGCAGTCCTCGCCAGAGCACTCGCCGGCACCTGCACCGCACGTTGCGGGCTCGGCGCCCGTCATCCCGGTAGCCGCGGCGGCGCATGCAGCCTCGCCTTCGCCAAGCGAGCCGCTGAGGGGCAATACGCAGATGGGCGAGCCGCTCGCCTTTCCCGCGGGCGGCACCACGAACGGTCCGCCGATGGCGAGCCCGGCAGCCGTGCAAGCCGCCGCGCCGTATGCCGCTCCGGTCAACGAGCCGTACCGCGCGCCCGCGCCGCCGCAGCACCAAGCCTCGGTGCCCGCGCATCGTGGCAACACGCGCTCGGAGCAGAGCGGTGGAGGCAACAAGGGCCTCATCATCGGTGTGCTCGGGGTGGTGGCGGTCGCGAGCATCGGTCTCGTCGCGTGGGGAGCTGGCGCGTTCGGCTCCGGATCGTCGTCGGCGCCAGTGGTGCCCCTCGACCTCGGGACCGCCGCCACAACGACCACACCGGCTCCGACCACGCCGGACACGTCGACCGCGCCCGTCGCGCCGCCGACCATCGCGCCTCCTCTCAGTCCCGCGGTGACTCCGCTCGGGCCGGCGCCGAAGCCGACGACGAAGCCGACCGCCACCGCACCGACGCCGACCGCGCCCGGTCCTGCTCCGAAGCCCACGACACCGACGCCCACGCCGACCGCGCCGCCGGCCCCGACTCCGGTGCCGCGACCGACCGTCGTGCCTCCGCCGGCGCCCACGCCGGTTCCGACGCCCGCACCGACGCCGGTCGCGCCGCCAGCGCCGACGCCGACCCCGGGGGGACGTCCCGACCCCGCGATTTGCGCGCAGGCACGCTCCGCGCGCGCGCGCGGATCCCCGCTGGCCTCGACCTTGGAGCAGAGCTGCCGGAACGCCGGCGGAACGCCCTGAAAGCAGCGCGCGCGGTGTGACCGCAGCGCGCGTCCGTTTTCTTCGCGTTTCGCCGCGTCCCTGTATGATGCACGCGATGAGCAGTCGCCTTATTTCCTCGGTTCTCGTCGTCGCGCTCGCATCCTTCGCCATGATTGGCTGCAGCAAGGACAAGACGGACGACGCCGACGCGGCCGCGGATGCCGCCGTCGACGCGACGGTCGCCGATGCGGCTGCCGATGCGGCTGATGCGGCGGCGGTCGTCGACGCCGCCGTTGCTCCGCTCGCGACCACCGCCGCGCCGCGACCGAAGGTGGCGCCGCCGGTGCTCGCCGACCCGCCGATCTGCCAGAAGGCTCGCGCAGCACGGCAGCGGAACTCGCCGTCGTTCCCGGCGCTCGAGACTCAGTGCAAGGCCGCGGGCGGCACGCTCTGATCCGCTGAAGCTCGCTCAGGCGAGGCGCTCGAGGATCTTCTTTCCGAAGAGGTACGCGTCGCCGGGCCAACGCGCGGACACGTAGCTTCCGTCCTCGACCACGAACGCGCCGGCATCGCTCGCGGCCACGCCGTGCTTCATCAGGGTGAGCGGGCCGCGCTCGAAGTGCGCGGGATCCTCGAGCGCGCTCTTCACCTCGTCCTCCACGTACGCTGGGTAGGTGCGGTAGTAGCCGCCCAGCTTCCACGCAGTGAGGTAGTACGCGACGCGCTCCATGTACTTCGGCAAGCACGTCGTGCGACGGCCATGGAGCACGCTCTTGCCGGTCTCAGGGTCCTTCGCACGGGCGAGCACCAGCACGCCGTGACAGATCGCGGCGAGCGGCTTTCCCGATGCTGCGAACGTCGCGACCTTGCCGTGGAGCACGTCGCTGGCGAGGTACTGCTTCATGCCTTGCGCGTGGCCGCCCGGGAGCACCAGCCCATCGAAGGCAGCGGGGTCGATCGCCTCCCACGTGATGGGCGAACGCAGCTCCTTGGATGCCACCATCTCGGCGTAGAAGCCCTTCGGCTCCGCCTTCGCGCCGAGCTCGCCGAAGATGACGCCCGTCACGAGCAGCGGATCGCACGCCGCCACCGCGCCATGCTCGGTCGCGAAGACCACGTCGTGCCCGGCCTCGCGCAGCATCTTCCACGGCACCGCGGCCTCGGTCGGATCGAAGTCGTGGTCGGGCAGGGGCATGAGGACGCGTGCCATGGACCCACGACAGTAGCGCCGAGCCGACCGCTACGACAGACGCTTGATGATCAGCGTCGCGCTGACCAAATGCGTGCGTCGTCAGTCGCGCCAGCAGCGGGAGAGCTCGCCGAGCATGCCCTCGCAGTTGGTGAGGCCGTCCCTGCCGTTCTCGAAGCGGCGCGTCAGTCGATCAGGCGTGAGCTTGTAGAGGCTGCGCGGCAGCTTCACGAGCTCGAGGATCTTCTTGGGATCGAGCGGCGTGTCGTCGCGGAGGTGCAGGGTCACGCTCCGCGCGTTGGCCTCGCAGCCGAGCACGCGCATCTTGCGGAGCTCGCACTTCAGCGTCATCAGGCGCACCAGGCAGCGTGCCTCGGGCGGCGGCGCGCCGAAGCGATCCTCCATCTCGACCGCGAGCTCTCCGACGTGGGCCTCGTCGATGGCGCTCGCAAGGCGCTTGTAGAGCGACAGACGAACGCCCACGTCCGACACGTAATCGTCGGGAAGAAGCGCGGTGACGTCGAACGACAGCTCGGGATCGACCTCGTGGATCACGGGCTCGCCGCGGAGCTCGTGCACCGCCTCGTCGAGCATCGAGCAGAACATGTCGAGGCCGACGCTCGCCACGTTGCCCGACTGCTCGGCGCCCAGGAGATCGCCCGCGCCACGCAGCTCGAGGTCGAGGCTCGCGATCTTGAAGCCGCTGCCGAGCTCGGTGTGTCGCTCCAGCGCCTCGATGCGCGCGCGCGCGTCGTCGGTCATCTTGTTGGGCGGCGGCACGATCAGGTAGCAGTACGCGCGCTCCTTGGAGCGACCGACGCGACCGCGCAGCTGATAGAGCTGCGCGAGCCCGAAGAGGTCGGCGCGATCGATGATGATGGTGTTGGCGCGCGGGATGTCGAGGCCGCTCTCGATGATGGCGGTCGCGCAGAGGATGTCGTAGCGACCCTCGACGAAGTCGAGCATGGTCTTCTCGAGGACCGTCTCGCCGCCTTGCGCCTGCGCCGAGGTGCCCTTGCCCGCCATCTGTCCGTGCGCGACGGCGATGCGCGCCTCGGGGAAGAGCGTGTGCAGGCGCTGCGCCTTCTCGTAGATGCCCTCGATGCGGTTGTAGACGTAGAAGACCTGACCGCCGCGCGAGAGCTCGCGTCCGATCGCCTCCTTGAGCACCTGGTCGTCGAACGACGTCACGAAGGTGCGCACGGCGCGCCGGTCGACGGGCGGCGTGGTGATGAGCGAGAGATCGCGGAGCCCGGTCACCGCCATCTGGAGCGTGCGTGGGATGGGCGTCGCGGAGAGCGTGAGCACGTCGACCTGGGTGCGAAGCGCCTTGATGCGCTCCTTGTGGGTCACGCCGAAGCGCTGCTCCTCGTCGACCACGAGCAGTCCGAGGTTCTTGAAGTGGATGTCCTTCGAGAGGAGCCGGTGCGTCCCGATCACCACGTCGACCTTGCCGTCCTTGAGGCGCGCGAGGGTCTCGTCGGACTCCTTTTTCCCCTGGAAACGCGAGAGCGCGCGGATCGAGATCGGGTAGTCGGCCATGCGGGCTTCGAACGTGCGGTAGTGCTGCTGCGCGAGCACCGTGGTCGGGCAGAGCACCGCGACCTGCTTGCCGGCCATCGCCACGCGGAAGGCGGCGCGGATGGCGATCTCGGTCTTGCCGAACCCGACGTCGCCGCAGACGAGGCGATCCATCGGTCGCGCGGTCTCGAGGTCCTTGTTCACGTCCTCGATGGCGCGGGCCTGGTCGTCGGTCTCGTCGAACGGGAACGTCGCCTCGAAGGCGCGGTAGTCGTCGGTGGCGGGCTCGATGGCGTCGCCTGGCTGGGCCTGGCGCTCGGCGTAGAGGCGGAGGAGCTCGTCGGCCATCTGCTTGACCGCCTTCTCGACGCGCGACTTCGTCTTCGAGAACGTGGCGCCGCCGAGGCGATCGATCTTGGGCTCGCCGCTCCCGGTATCGCCGCCGGCGAATTTCTGGATCTGGTTGAGGCGATAGACGGGGAGATAGAGCTTGTCCCCCGACGCGTATTCGACGACCAGGAGATCGACCTTGAGCCCGCCCACGTCGCGGTGAACGAGGCCCATGTACTTGCCGATGCCGTGATCGACGTGGACGACGTAGTCGCCGACGCTGAGAGAGCGGAGGTCCTCGACGAAGGCGCGAGCGTTGTCGCGCCTGGATTTTCGCTCTCGAACGCGATGGGCGCGGCCGCCGAAGATCTCCTCCTCGGTGACGATGACGAAGCCCTCGCCGGGGAGGACGACGCCACGGCCGAGCGGACCGACGACGATGGTGGCGTCGGTCTCGTCCTCGCCGTGGCCGGCGCGCTCGATGCGCTCGTAGAGCCACGCCGCGTCGAAGGCGGCGGGGCGGATCCGACAGCGGATCTGCTGGTGGCTCAGCAGCGCGGCGAGGCGCTCCGCCTGGGTCTGCGCGCGCGCGGTGATGAATACACGGAGGCCGCTGTCCTTGAAATGAGCGATTCTCTGCGCGACGGGCGCGAGCGTGCCCGAGCGGCCCTTGGTGGAGCGCGCGGCCTTCACGGCGCGGGAGAGATCCTCGTTGTCGGAGGCGGCGAGGTGAACGGCGTCGCGTGTCACCTCGTACTTCGCGAGGCCTTCGCCCTCGCCGGCCACGGCGGCGCCGTGGAAGACGACCACGCGACGGGCGTCGAGGTCGCGCACGATCTCCTCTTCCGAGCGGAAGAAGGTCGCGGGGAGGAACTGCGGCTCCGTCGCCTTGGCGGCGGCGTCCTGCGTGGCGCGACCGAGCTCGTCGAGGA
>JAYTZB010001409.1:0-2083 GCA_043742085.1 Polyangiaceae bacterium | reverse complement strand
CGCACGTGCGCGTTGCTCGAGGACGGCTCGGGGCGCTGCTGGGGAAACAACGCGGACGGCGAGCTCGGCGACGGCACCGTGATGACCACGGGCACGCCGGGCGCCGTGGTCGGGTACTGAGCGCGTGCTGAACATCGGCGCCTCGGAGCTGGTCGTCATCGCGCTCATCGGCGCGCTGTTGCTCGGTCCGCCGATCGTCGTGCTGGTGTGGCTCCTGCGCCGGAATCGCAAGACGCCCCAGCCCTGAGCGCGCCGCTTCGATCAGGGCTTCGCGGGGCGGAGCTTGCCACATCCCTTCTCCACCTGCGCGAAGACCGTCTTCTGATCGAACGTGCCCGACTCGATCTCGGCGGGAGACGCCTGCTTCCGCAGCTCCTTCCACGCGCAGCCGCAGAACTTGTCGGTCGAGGGATCCTTCGCGCACCCCTTCATGAACGCGTCCTTCGAGACGCTCTCCGGCATCTTGTTGCCGCACGCCTTCACCACCGGCGTCCGCGCGGCGATGAAGCGCTCGCTCGTCACGGTGGCCTCGTCGCCGAGCTCGGCGGCGGAGAACCGCTTCCGGAACTCGGTGTACGTGCAGTCGCAGTACGGCTTGAGGTCGGGATTGCTCCCCACGCAGCCGTTGGAGAAGCCCTCCTTCACGGTGGCCTCCGGGATCTTGCTCGCGCACGCGCCGGCAACCTGGCCCTTGAGCTTGTCGAGCTTCGCGGCGGGCATGTCGCCGGCATTCATCTCGTCGTCGGTGAAGGCCTTGCGGAACTCGCCCCACGCGCACTCGCAGTAGTCGGGTGAGTTGACGGCCTTCTTCGCGCAGCCGCCCATGAACTCGCGGTGGTGGTCGGCCGCAGTCTTCGCAGGCGGCGCGGGGGTAGTGCTCGCCGGCGCCGTCGGGGTGGTTGCGGCGGGACCGGTGGTGCTCGGGCCGGGAAGGCCAGCAGAAGGCGCGGCGGGCTTCGCGGGAGGGGAGCCTCCACACGCTGCGATCGCGACTGAAGAGCTCACGAGGACGAGGCCGAGAGCGTTGCGAAGCATCATGGCAGACAGGAATAACACCTGACGCAGGCCTGATACACTCGGCGGCGATGCCGCATCCTTCGCCCAATCCGCTCCTCGAAGTGCGGGTCCCGGTACCCTTCCACGAGGTCCGCCCCGAGCACATCCAGCCTGCGGTCGAGGCGCTGCTGGCCTCGGCGCAGAAGACGCTCGATGCCATCGCTGTCGCGCCTTCGCCGCGCACCTACGCGAGCACGCTGGGCGCGCTCGATCACGCGACCAACGAGCTCGACTACGCGACGAATCTCGCGAGCCATCTCGAGTCGGTGCTCGGCTCGCCGGAGCTGCGCGACGCGTACGCCGCGGTGGTGCCCAAAGTAACTGCATTCTACAGCCAGATCCTGCTCTCCGAGCCGCTGTACAAGGCGCTTCGCGACCTCGACGCCACCGAGGAGGCCAAGCACCTCGAGCCCGCTCGCCGCCGCTACCTCACGAAGACGCTCGCCGACTTCCGTCGCAACGGCGCCGAGCTCGACGCGGCGGGGAAGAAGCGCCTGGGCGACATCGACGTCGCGCTCTCCGAGCTGACGCTCAAGTTCGCGCAGAACGTGGTCGACTCGACGTCCGCGTTCGAGCTGCTCGTCGACGAGGCCGACGCGAAGCGCCTCGCAGGCCTTCCCGAGGGCGCGCTCGAGGCGGCGAAGAAGAGCGCTGTCGAGAAGGGCAAGACCGGCTACCGCCTCACGCTCGCCGCGCCTTCCTACGGCCCGGTGCTGACGTTCGTGCACGACAGGAAGCTCCGCGAGACGCTCTATCGGGCGCACACCACGCGCGCGTCCGGCAGCGGTCCCGGCGGCCCCGAGCGCGACAACCGCGCCATCATCGAGCAGGTCATAGCGCTCCGTCAGGAGAAGGCGAGGCTCCTCGGCTTCGCGCACTTTGCCGATCTCGCCACCGACGATCGCATGGCGAAGACCGGCAAGGACGCGCTCGCGTTCGTCACCATGCTGCGCGACCGACTGCTCTCGGGCTTCGAGCGCGAGAACGCCGAGCTCGCGGCGTTCGCGAAGAAGAACGGTCACCCCGG
>JAYTZB010001408.1:0-7055 GCA_043742085.1 Polyangiaceae bacterium | reverse complement strand
AGGACGCCGGCCATCGTGGCGATGCGATCGCTCTCCTTCACGCGGAGCTCCTCGGCGTCGCGGATGGTGGTGGTGCCGCTCGCGCGCGCGGCGAGCGCGCAGGCGATGGGGATCTCGTCGATGGCGCGCGGCACGAGCTCGCCGCCGACGGTGATGCCACGCATCCCCTGCTGCCACGCGGTGATCTCTGCGATGGGCTCGCCGCCCTGCTCGCCTTGCGGGACCACCTCGATGCCGGCGCCCATGTGCCGTGCGATCTCGAGCAGGCCGACGCGCGTGGGGTTGGTGCCGACACCGCGCACCGTGACGCGCGACCCCGGGTAGATCTGCGCCGCAACGAGCAGGAACGCCGCGGCCGAGACGTCACCGGGGATCTCGATGTCGAAGCCCGGCATCTTGCCGTCCCACCCGGCGGGGTCGAGCTCGATCATCGAGCCCACCGTGCGCAGCGGCACGCCGAGGGCGTGCAGCATCCGCTCGGTGTGATCGCGCGAGAGCGTCGGCTCCTTGAACCACGTGGTGCCGTGCGCGTAGAGGCCCGAGAGCAGGATGGCGCTCTTCACCTGAGCGCTCGACACCGGGCTCTCGTACTCGAGCGCGCCCAGGGCCTTGCCGTCGGGTAGCGGCCCGACGCGCAGCGGCGGGAGGACCTCGTTCGGCTTCGTGGGATGCGGCGCGCCGTCGATGATCGCTCCGCGCGCGCGGAGCGGCCCGACCACG
Source organism: Polyangiaceae bacterium (assembly GCA_043742085.1). Classification (GTDB taxonomy): domain Bacteria; phylum Myxococcota_A; class Polyangia; order Polyangiales; family Polyangiaceae; genus Labilithrix. The sequence goes on along the minus strand of JAYTZB010001408.1, from coordinate 6,335 downwards.
CGCATCATGGGTCGCCGCGTGAGCGACGCATCGCCGACCAGCTTGGAGGCGAACGGCTGCCCGGCGAGCACGCCCGTGAGGAGCCGCATCGTGGTCCCCGAGTTGCCGCAGTCGAGCGCGTCCTTCGGGGCCTTGAGGCCCATGAGGCCGGTGCCGGTGACGCGCAGCTCGCCGGGCGCGACGTCCTCGATGAGCGCGCCCATCGCGCGCATGGCGTTCGCGGTCGAGACGTTGTCCTCGCCGTAGGAGAAGCCGCGGATGTTCGACACGCCTTCGCAGAGCGACGCGAAGAGGAGCGAGCGATGGCCGATGCTCTTGTCCGACGGCACCGGCACGCTGCCGACGAGACCGCGCTCGAGCGGATGAACGACGAGGTTGGTCACGATGGCTCCTTCACGCGGTCACGGCGGCGATGGCGAGCAGGACGCCGGCCATTCCGGTCGACGTCGCGATCGCCCAGTAGCCCCACTTGCGCGCCGGCGTTCCGCCGCCGTTCTTGATCAAGTAGTACCCGACCGCGTTGCACGCGAGCCCGAGCAGGGCGCCGAGCGCGAGCAAGGCCCAGGCGAACGAGCCCATGCCCGCGCGGCCGATGACGCGCCATGCGAACAGCGTGAAGAACGAGACGTGCGCGATGGCGCACGCCGCGGCGAGCGTCTTGGCGATGGCGGAGACCTTGTCGTTGCGAGGTCGAAAGAACATCACGTCCTCCTGTTGCGGCTCACTGACCCATCAGCGACGGCACGTTCGCGAGGAGCGCGCGCAGCGACTGGTCGTCGACGAGCAGCGAGACCTGCACGTCGCTCTTGTCGGTCTTGATGTCGACGTTCTGGAGCTTGATGCCGAACACGGCGAGGAGCTTCGCGTAGCCCATCGACTGCTTGACGACGGCCGCCGACGACTCGGCCGAAGCAGCGTCGGCATACGTGATGCTGCCCGCGAGGTTCACGCCGTCCTTGAAGGTGGCGACGAGCCGTGCCGCCTTGAGGTTCGTGATCAGCGGCGACGGGATCTGCTTCGCGTTCTCGGGCGGGATCGGCGTGGACGCGAAATCGGCGGCCACCGCGAACGCTGCCCCGGAGGTCTCGACGGTGGAGATCATCCATGGAGCGATGTCCCGCTTCACGCGCTTGTCCTTGATGCGCTCCAGCACGCGCCGAATGCCCTGCTCGGTGCCGACGACGGCTCGCGTGTCCGACAGCAGCGTGAACCCGATGTTGTTCACGGTGTAGACGTCGCGCCCGGTGTACTGCGAGACCACGAGCGTGCCGCCGTTCTTCGTGGGCGTCTGGTTGGCGGCGACCAGCTTGATCTTCGCGCTGTCGAAGCGCCCGATGACGATCGCGGCGACGTCGATGCCCTGGTACGAGTAGCTCGCGAAGGTGACGCGGTCGACGTCACGAGAGGCCTGGAATCCAGCCTCCGTTCCGATCGGGACGTACTTCTCGACGAGCTTCGCGAGGTCGGCTCCGAAGGTCTGGCTGGAGAAGAACGCACGCGCGTCGACGGTGCCGACCGCGATGGCGCTGCCGGGCAAGAGCGAGAGCGCGTCGTCCATGCCGGTCTCGGCAGTGGGCGACTTCACTTCGACCTTGTCGCCGCCGCCGCAGCCGGTGAGCGTGACGAGCGGGAGCAGGATGATGGCGAAGGAGAACCAGCGCAGCGCGTTCATGGTTGGCGCCGAGCCTACCACCTCTTTCCATGCCTCACGACGTCGTGTACGAGCCCAGGACCTTGAAGAACTTGGAGTGACGCCGGACCTCTTCGATGGCGCCGACGATCGGGCGATCGGTGGCGTGCCCCTGGACCTCGATGAAGAAGAGATACTGCCAGCTCTCTCCCGGCGTGGGCCGCGACTGGATCTTCGTGAGGTTGACGCCGCGCTCCGCGAACTGCTTGAGCACCTCGTGGAGGGCGCCGGGGGCGTCGCTCACCGCGAACACGACGGCGGTGAGGTCACCGCCGGACCGGCTCGACGGACGCGTGCCGACGATGGCGTAACGCACGCGCTCCTCGCCCTCGTCGCGCACGTTGCGCTTCAGGACCTCGAGGCCGTGATGGGCGGCGATCGATTCGTGCGCGAGCGCCGCGGAGCGCGGATCGGCGGCGGCGAGCTGGCACGCGCCCATGGGCGTCTTCACGTCCACGATCTGCGCGCCGGGGAGGTCGGCGGCGATGAAGCGCTGGCAGTGCGCGCGGTCCTTGGCGCTCGCGTAGACCTTCTCGATCTCGGCGATGGAGCCCGCCTTGCTGGCGAGCTGCAGGTTCACGTTGGTCTCGAAGCACGCGACGATCTTGAGATCGCTCGGGGTGAGCGCGGCGATGGTCGCCTGCATGAGGCCGTCGGTGCGCGTTTCGTAGGGAACGACGGCGTAGCTCGCGCGCTGGCGCGTCACCTCGTCGAGGGTCGACGCGACCGAGTCGCATGCCGTGTACTCGGCGGCGACGCCAAAGCGACTCCGCGCGGCGGCGTGCGCAAAGGCGCCGTCGAGCCCGCAGAACGCGACCACCACCGGCGCCTCGAGCGAGAAGCACGTGGCGACGATCTCGCGAAAGATCTCGCGGAGGGCCTCGGGCGGGAGATCGGTGCCGGCCGCACCGGACACGATGGCCTCGATCTGGGCGCGCTCCGGCAGGGAGATCGGGGAAGCCAGCGATTTTCGCGCCTCGCCTACCCGCTTCGACAGCTTCGCGCGGCGCTCGAGCGCGACGAGGAGCTGCGCGTCGACCTTGCCGATCTCCTGACGGAGCTCCTCCACTTCGCGGCGTTTGTCGGTCATGGTTGTCGTACAGGTTAGCACCGTTGCGCGTCACCGACCTGCGTGCCCTTCTTGACAAGTACGAGCAGATGCTCCGCTTGCGGCAGCTCCATGCACGCGCGAAAGCGGAGCCCGATTTCGTCGAGCCCGATCCGCGCCAGGCGATGGCGGCGCTCGCGCGGCTCTATCCTGGAGCCCTGCGCGAGATCGACGAGCTGCCCATCGAGCTGATCACGGCGCGCATCGAGGCGCTCGAGGTCGCCGATGGCGATCCGCAGCGGGTCGTCGCGTGGATGAGGGCGCAGGCCGCCTTCCACCGCCTCGCGCGCGGTGCGCTCGCCGTCAAGCGGTGCCTTGCCGGTCGAGCTCCGACGACGGCGCTCGAAGAGGCGTTCGCCGAGAAGCTGCGCGCGATGCCGGAGCGCGAGCGTGAGGATCTCCTGGAGTGGCAGCACGAGCTCGCTGCCATCGCGGAGCCGCCCCGCGGTCGCCTGATGGACCTCGTCTACGTGAAGCTCGCGCGCGAGCTCAGCGTCGACGTGGACGCGGCGCGGGCCGCGGTGTTCCCGCTCAGCCGGTCACTTCGAGGTCGGCGTACCCGAGCCTGAGCTCGAGCCGCCCGACGAGCCGCCGCCCGACGAGCCGCCGCCGCCCGACGAGCCGCCGCTCGAACCGGAGCTCCCCGACGAACCGGAGCTCCCCGACGACGCCCCGCTCGCGCCGGAGCTGCCCGACCCGCTGCCCGAAGCCGCGGCGCCGGACCCAGCGGATCCGGCGGACCCGCCAGAGTCGCTCTTCGCGGGAGCCGCGGCGGCCGAAGCGCCCTCCGACTTGCCCTCGCCGCCCTTCGCCTTTGGCGTCGACGAGTAGAGGTCGGCGTACCAACCGCCGCCCTTCAGGATGAAGTTTCCCCCAGAGATCTGGCGCTTGGCGGTGGGCTTTCCGCACTTGGGGCAGACCTCGAGGGCCGGCTCGGAGATCTTCTGAACCTCTTCCCACTCGTTCTTGCAGTCGGCGCAGACGTATTCGTACGTGGGCATGAAGGGTTACGGGGTTATGCGTCATCGCGCGCCGCTTTTCACGTGAAAAAACGCTGAACATCGATAAGGACTTGCGGGACCGCCCGTTCAGGCGTAACACCTGAACACTGACCGTATGTGAAGTGACACTACGTTTGGCATACGGCCAGTGTTCAGGCCGCGCCGTCCCTCCTGGCGTAGCGCTGCTCCTCTTCTAAGGGTACGTGCGTCCGCGTCCTCGGGCTTTGTCCCACCCGTTTTCTCCACAAGATCTCCCCAGCAGAACCATGAAGATCAAGCGCCTCGAGCTCCAGGGGTTCAAGTCGTTCGTCGACCGGACCGTGGTCAATTTCGATCACGAGATCATGGCCATCGTCGGCCCCAACGGTTGCGGCAAGTCGAACATCGTCGACGCCATCCGGTGGTCGATGGGCGAGCAGAGCGCCAAGCACCTCCGCGGCCGCAGCATGGAGGACGTGATCTTCAGCGGCTCCGAGTCCCGCTCTCCCGCGGACTTCGCCGAGGTCACGCTCACCTTCGAGAACGACGATCCGACCGACGTCCCCATCGAATACAAGGACTACGCCGACATCGCGGTCACGCGTCGCCTGCATCGCAGCGGCGACAGCGAGTACCTGATCAACAAGACGCCGGTCCGCCTGAAGGACATCACCGACCTCTTCCTCGGAACGGGCATCGGCACGAAGGCGTACTCGATCGTCGAGCAGGGCAAGATCGGCCTCATCGTCAGCGCGAAGCCCGAGGATCGCCGCCTCCTCATCGAAGAGGCCGCGGGCATCACCAAGTTCAAGAGCCGCAAGAAGCAGGCGGAACGCAAGATGGAGATGACGCAGCAGAACCTGCTGCGCGTCGGCGACATCGTCGCGGAGATCGAGCGCAACCTCGGCTCGCTCAAGCGCCAGGCGGCCAAGGCCGAGCGCTTCATCTCGTACCGTGGCGAGCTCGAGGACCTCCAGCTCCACGACGCGTCGCACAAGTTCCTCGAGCTGCGCGGATGGATCGTGCTCGAGCAGAGCGAGGTCGATCGCCTCACGCTCGAAGCCGACGACGCCAAGGCGAGCCTCGCCGCGCGCGAGGCCGAGCTCGAATCTGCACGCCTCCAGGCGCACACTGCCGAGGAGACCCTCGAGCAGGCCAACGCCGCCGCCTTCGCCGCCGACAACGAGGCGCGCTCGGAAGAGGCCGCCATCGAGCGCGCCAAGGATCGCATCGAGGCGCTTCGCCGGCGCGAGTCGCAGGCCGAGATCGAGCTCCGCGAGATCGAGGAGCAGGCAGCGATCCTCCTTCGCGAGCGCGATACCGTCGCCGCCGAGGTGACCGTCCTCGAGGACGGCGAGACCGGCGAGGCGACCGCTGCCGCGTCGCAGGAGGCGCAGCTCGCCGAGCTCGCCGCCGAGCACGAGACCGCGCAGCGCTTCGTCATCGAGCTCCGCGAGGCCATGAGCCGCGCGCAGGCCGAGATCGCCAGCTCCGAGGCGAAGCTCCAGGGCTTCGATCGCCGCAAGCAGGACATGGTCGTCCGCGAGGAGAAGCAGTCGGCAGAGCGTGAGGAGCGGGAGGGCAACGTCCTCGAGCTCACGGCGCGCGCCGAGCAGCTCGCGCTCGCCATCGACGACCTCCGCAACGGCAAGGTCACCACCGCCGAGGAACGCACGCAGCTCGAGGAGCGGCTCGGCGATCTGCGCCGCGCCATCACCACGAGCGAGCACTCGCTCGAAGAGGCGAAGTCCGAGGCCGGGAAGAAGCGCTCGCGCCTCCATGCGCTCACCGAGATGCATGCGCGTCGCGAGGGCGTCGGCGCCGGCGCGAAGGCGCTCGTCGAGACCAAGGACAAGAGCCTCGCCGGTCTCCTCGCGGATCGCATCGAGGCGCCCGCCAACCTCACCGCGGCGCTCGCCGGTCTCCTCGGCAGTCATCTCGAGGACGTGGTCGTGGACGACGTCTCGCGTGGCGTCGAGCTCCTCACCGAGCTCGCGGCCGCGCGGAAGGGCCGCGCCACCATCGTCCCGCGGCATCCCGCCTACGTGGCCGGCCGCCCTGCCCCGTGGGTCCACGATCGTCTCGACGCCGGCCGCGCCGCGCTCGAAGGCATCCTCGGACGCCTGGCCGACTCGCTCCGCTTCGCACCCGAGGACGAGGCGCTCGTTCGCGTCGTCGTCGGAGATGCCATCGTCGTCGAGGACGTCGCGGCCGCCATGCGCGTGCGCGCGTTCGGTCTAGGTCCGCCCGGCTCGCGCGGAGTCGATCTCGCCGACTCCACGCTCGTCACGCGTGACGGCACGGTCTTCCACACCGACGGCCGCGTCTCCGGCGGCACCGGTGAAGAGGCCGCCGCGCACATGCTCGACGTCGCTCGCGAGATGCGCGAGCTCCAGGTCGACGTGACGCGCCTCGATGCGCTCGTCAGCGAGCGCCTCGCGCACCATCAATCGCTGCGTTCGCAGATCGGCGAGTGCACGGGCGCTCTCGAGCGCGCGCGCCAGCAGGCGCACCAGAGCGAGCTCGCGCTCGTCCACGCCGAGAAGGACCTCCGCGC
>JAYTZB010001407.1:0-2697 GCA_043742085.1 Polyangiaceae bacterium | reverse complement strand
GGAGCGCCGCCGCCGATGGGCTTGCTGACCGCGTTGAAGCCATACTTCACGAGCCCGAACGTCGGGTAGCCGTCGACGCTGTCGACCTTGATGATGGGCCGCACGTCGAGGGTGCCGCCCAGCGACAGCTCGCCGTCGACCGATGCGTTGAGATCGAGGAAGTCTTCGTCGCCGATGACGAGCTTCGCGGAGCCGTCGGCGGTGGTGACCGTGCCCGAGTCGAGACGCACGCTCTTGGTGACGTACGTGAACGTGGGGTTCGCCGCGGCCTGGATGGAGAGCGTGCCCGCGACGATGCCGCTGTCGACGCCCAGGTCCGAGAACGGGATCGAGAAGATGGTCGACTGATCGAGCGCCGGTGCAGGCACCTTGAGCGCGGCGGCCTGGAAGCCCCACGGGAGGATCGACGTCGCGGCGGTCGCGTCGTAGTTGAACCGCGCGCCCGGGATCTTGTTGATCAGCTGCGACGCGTCGTAGTTCACACCGATGCCGTAGATGGACGCCTCGAGGCTCGGCGTGAGCGTGTAGTGGACCTTCATGCTGCCCATGGTGGCCTTGTCGGCGACGGGCTTGACGACGACGAAGCCCTTCTCCGACCACGAGGCCTCGACGAGCGCGCCCTTGGGCATGTCGATCGCGAGGAGCGGATCGCCGTCGACGGGGTCGATGGTGAAGCGCGTTCGGATCTTGATGAGGCCCTTGTCCATGAGGCCGCTGTCGATCTGCGTCGGGAACTGGTTCTTCACCGCGGCCTTGAGCGGCGCGGTGCCGACCGAGCACGTGAGCGAGGCGGCGTCGCAGCCGGCGATCCCCGAGGCGGTGTCGGCGTGCGCACGGGTCGCGCCGAGCGTGGCGAGCGAGCCGACGAGAGACGCGAGACCGACGCGGGCGATGGTTCGGGGGAAGCGCATGGGGGAAACCTCGCCTCCAATGTGTGCAAACGTGAGTCCAGCACCCTCAGCGGTGTAAACGTGCAGTTTCGCTACAAATGCGCGTCCAGCACCCTCCTCTTCTCTCCTCCTTTTGACGGCGGCTGGGTGGCGGGCGATCCAGCAGTCACGGACCGCCGGGCGTGTAGACGCGGATCCGGCACGCCTCGACCGGCGGCGCTTTCTCGAAGCCCTTGAGGGTCATCGTCTCCGCAGGCAGATCGAGCTTGGCCGCGCGCGCCGTCGTCGCCGCGCACATCACCTCGCCGGGCTCGGCCTTCGACTGGAGTCGCGCGGCGAGATTGGTCGCCATGCCGATCGCGGCGAACTCGATCTTGAACGACGTCCCGAGGGTTCCGAGCACGACGGGCCCCGATGCGACGCCCGCTCGGAGGTCGAGCGGCCACCCGCTACCGAGCATGCGTCGCACGCCGCTCACACGACCGGCGCGCGCCACGAGCTCGCGCGCGAACGAGAGCCCGCGTCGCTCGTGCTCGTCGCCCTGACACAGCGCGAGGAGGCCGTCGCCCATGTACGAGATCGGCGTGACGCGGTGCCTGGTGAGCAGCGGCACGCCGAGCTCGAAGAGGCCGCGCACCGTGTCCATCACCTCCTCGGGCGACAGCTCGAGGGTGCGCGGCGTGAAGCTGACGAGGTCGGCGAAGATGATCGTGCACTCCTCGCGCGTGGTGCGCTGGAGCTCCTTCCGCGATCGTCCGGTGAAGCGATGCGCGACGCGCTCCGAGTGCTGCTCGGGATCCAGCTCGGAGGTGGCGTCGTCGACCCACTTCATCCAGAGCGGGTTGTTGGAATGCATCGCGCGCCGATGCGCCTCTCCGACGCGCTCGCGCATCCGCGCTTCGTCGCCGTCGTCGCGTGCATGATCAGCGAGGAGGAGCAGCGTCTTCATCTCTGCCTCCGAGACGAAGTCGGCCTTCGCGACCAGGGCCTGGAAGGCTGCGCGCCATGCTTCGCTGCGCGTGACGCGAGGATCGACCTTGGCCTCGTGATAGCGAAGGAGCGCGACGTGGGCGGGCAGCGTCACCTCCGACGACGCGCGGTCGAGCCAGCGCTGCGCGCCGGTGCCGTCACCGACGGCTGCGCGGGCGCGCGCGAGCGACATCATCGCGTAGCCGCGCAGGTAGTGAGGCTCCTTCGCCGCCTCGTCGACCCCGCCCAGCAGCCGCTCCAGATCCTGCGCGGCCAGCTCGATGTCGGCCATCTCGGCGAGCTCGAGGAGCGCGCTCGTGTGGAGCGTGTGCAGGCGGAGTCGCGTGAGCGGCGCGGCGGAGGGCGACAGACCGGCGAGCGCCTCGGCCGCGATGGCCGCGCCCTGCTCCGGTCGCCCGAGCTGGGTGTGCAGTCGCGAGAGGTGCCCCGCGGAGATCGCCACGCCGAGGCTGTCGGACGCGGCGCGGCGCTTCGCTAGCAGCGCGAGCAGCGTGCGCACGGCCTCGATCCATGCGCCCTGCGCGATGAGGAGCTGCGCGAACGTGTCGGTCATCCACGTGCGCACGGGACCGTCGTCGACGACGGCAAGCGCATCGGTGATGGCCTCTTCGGCGAGCTCGACACGACCGAGCCTCATGCGCGCGATCGCGAGCAGGTGCAGCGCCCGCGCGCGGGTGGCCCGCTCGCCCTGCGCGAGCGTTGCCACCAGCTGCTCGAGGCGCTCGAGCGCGTCGCTCACGCCGATGGCCTTCGCGTCGCGCACCGCTGCGCGCAGCTCGAGGAGCGCGAGCACGTTACGAAACGGCCCCTCGGGAAC
>JAYTZB010001406.1:0-2667 GCA_043742085.1 Polyangiaceae bacterium | reverse complement strand
ACGCGCCCCCTTGTGAGCCGGTCGCGAGCTGCATGGCCCCGGAGACCGCAGCCGCCGCGGGCGCCGAGAAGGATGGCGCCATTGCCGCGGTCATCATCAACGGGAACGACGTCGCCTGTGCGGTGGCGAAGGGCGCGAGCTGCTGCTCGAGCTCGGCGACCGTCGCAAAGCGGTCCTCCGGTCGCCGCTGCAAGCAGCGCGCGATGATGGCGTCGAGGCCGGCTGGCACGTCGCGCACGCGTGCGCTCACGCGCGGCGCGTCGGTCTCGAGGATGGCGGAGAACAGCGCTCCGAGCGTCTCGCCCTCGAACGGCACCTGGCCGGTGAGGAGCTCGTAGAGAATGACACCCATCGCCCAGATGTCCGCGCGCGCATCGACGTTCTTCGAGCTGCGCAGCTGTTCGGGCGACATGTACAGCGGCGAGCCGAGCATGGCCGCCGTCGAGGTCTGCTGGTGCGGAGCCATGTCGAGCGACGATGCGCCACGCGCCTTCGAGATGCCGAAGTCGAGCACCTTCACGACCACGTTGCCGTTCTGGGTCCGTGCGAGGAACAGGTTCGACGGCTTGAGATCGCGGTGAACGATGCCGAGGGCGTGAGCCTGGCGTACGCCGTCGAGCGCCTGGATCACGTACCCGACGGCGACGTGCGAGGCGAGTCGACCCTGCGCCTCGAGCACCTGCGCGAGGTCGTCGCCCTGCAGCAGCTCGAGGACCATGTACGCGTAGCCATGCTCTTCATCGATGTCGAAGATCCGAACGACGTGCTCGTTCTGAATATGCGCGGATGCGCGACCTTCGTTCATGAAGCGCCGTGCCGCTTCCTCGTTCTGGCGGTCCGCGAGCATCACCTTGATGGCGACGGCATGTCCGAGCTTGACGTGACGCGCGGCGAATACCGCGCCCATGCCGCCCTGCCCGATGATGCGCTCGAGCGCATACTTGCCGGCGATCACGTCTCCCGGTTTCGGAAGCTGGGCGGTGCCGTGCTCGGACATCGAAGCCAGTCTAGGGCTCCATGCCGACCGTCACAAGGAAGCGGGCGGCGGTTACACGTCGCACCCTTCAGTCCTCGCAGGTCAGCGTGCCGTCGGCGTTGACGCTCTTGCAGTGCGTCTGGGGGTACGGGCACTGGAGCGTCTTGTCGGCCTCGAGCTGGCCGCCCTTGCATGTGAACGCGAAGCCCATGAACGTGTCGCTGCAGGACGCTCCGTCGGCCTTGCCGGTGCAGACCGACTTCAGCTGCGCCGGCGGCGGTGCAGCGGCGGCGGACGCGACGGCGGCCGACTTGATGGCGTCGAGGGCGATCCAGCCGAAGCGACCGGCGATGGAGCCGAACGCGAACACCATGCTCTTCTTCTTCGCGTCGTCGACGGGGATGCGCACGAGCGTGGGACGCGATGTCGTCGACGTCACGCGGCGGAACGCGAGCTTCTCGTGCTCGACGAGGAACGTGTCCGTCGATGCGCCGCCCACGCCGGGCGTCGAGTAGATCAGGTTGATGACGTTGCCGTTGCGGAGCAGGTAGTCGCCGGCTTGTGGCTTGACGTGCGCGGTGGCCGCGCCGACGCCGGCGAGGGCCCACGACGGCAGGTTGTCGGCGACGAACGTCTTCGGATCCTGCTTCCAGTCGCGCGCCGACTTCACGACGTAGCTCGTGCTCGCGAACGCCTTCACGTGACGCGGGGTGTGCGCGCCCATCTTCGCGAGCGCGGCCTTCTCCACGATGGCGGCGAAGGGCACCCAGCCGCTCGCGGGGACGCCCGCGGCCGCGCCGCTGAGCACGTACACGAAGCGGTCCGGCGTGGTCTTTCCGGGCAGCAGGATGTCGCGCATCTGGCCCCAGTTCACACGGACGCAGATCTTCGACGTGTCCTTGGTGAGCGCCGCGCCGGTCGCGTTGGTGAACGTCGAGCACGGGCGCTTGTAGTTGCCGCGCGCGTTGCCCTGACCGTCGTAGAGCTGGAAGGTGCCGGTGGTCTCCCATGCGGCAGCGTCGAGGACCTTGTCGAAAGACACGTTCCGCTTCGCGTACTCCGCCATGAAGCCAGGCGGCAGGTAGCGATCGCGACCGGGCTGGTCGTCGTTCGCGAACTGGCAGTTGAGCGGCGAGCCGGCGCAGACGCACGTGCCCGAGTACGTGCCGGGGCACTTGTACGTGCGCCCCTTGATCGACGCGGTCGACTGACCGGAGGGCACGACGCTGAGCGGCGCGGCGAGCGGCTGGAGGTCCGGCGCCTCTTCCTCGTCCTCGGTCAGCGGGTTCTCTTCGAGGCCCGCGTCTGCGGCGGCATCGGGATCGCTCTCGTCGACGATGGGCTCCGACGCTCCGATGTCGAGCGCGCGCAGCTGGCTGCTCTCGTCGACGTCCGCGCTGCTCCCGATCGCGTAGGCCGGCGGTGCGCCGTCATCGCCAGCCGAACACCCCACGGCGGACGTGGAGGCGACGACGACCGTGAGCCCAGCGAGCGCAAACACGAAGCGGCTTTGCATGCCCCGCCCTGCAGCAAGCCACGCGCCACCCGGCATCCCCTGAAAAACAGCCGTTTCGTGCGCGTGACCGGCGGGTTTCCGCTCGCACCGCCAAATTCCGCCGGATCACCGCCCCATCCCGACCGGGATTCGCGTCGCGCAGTTCGCTGCGCAACCACGTTCTCTCACCCTCACC
>JAYTZB010001405.1:0-1693 GCA_043742085.1 Polyangiaceae bacterium | reverse complement strand
GCGTCAGACGATGCCTCGCGCACGATCAGCGGCTCGAGCTCTCCGCCGATCGCTACCTTCGCCGCTACACGATCGAGCGCTTTTTCCGCCTCTTTCGCGGATGTGACGTCCAGCTTCTTCGCGCGCAAGCGCGCCTGCACCTCGCGGAGCTCGTCGCGCGAGCGACGCACCGCGGCCAGCAGCGCTTCCGCTTCCTTCGACAGCTGCCGCTGCTCGCGATCGCGCGCGGCGCGGAGCTCCACGTCGAGCGCCGCCTTCAGTGCCTCCGCCTCGGCCTCGCGCTGGGCGGCCGCAGCGCGCGCCAGCTCCAGGGCTGCGCGCTCGTCGTTCAGCTTGCGCACCACGCTCTCGAACTGGATGTCCTCCCGCGTCAGGAACTTCTCCGCGCGCTCGATGACCGTCATCGGCAGACCGAACTTGCGCGCCACCGCGAGCGCGCTCGAGCTGCCGGGGATGCCCTGGGCCATGCGGAACGTCGGGCTCATCTCCGCAATGTTGAAACCCATGCTGGCGTTCTCGAAACGATCGTCGGCGAGCGCGAGCGCCTTCAGTCCCTCGTAGTGCGTCGTCACCACCACCGCGCCGCCGCGTGCGGTCAGCGAGTCGAGCATGCCCGCCGCGAGCGCCTCGCCCTCGCGCGGATCGGTGCCGCCCGCCAGCTCGTCGAGGAGGACGAGCGCTCCCGGCTGCGTGTCCTCGAGGATGCGCACCAGGTTCCGCACGTGCGCGCTGAACGTCGAGAGGTTCTTGGTGAGGTTCTGATCGTCGCCGACGTCGGACAGCACCACCTCGAAGATTCCGACCACGCTTGCCGGCGCGCACGCCACCGGAAGCCCCGCACGAACCATGAGCGCGGTGAGGCCCATCGTCTTGAGTGCCACTGTCTTGCCGCCCGCGTTCGGACCGCTCACCACCACCGCACGACGCGCCGCGATCGAGAGATCGCTGGGGACCACCTCCTCTTCCGCCATGTCGAGGAGGAGGAGCGGGTGGCGGGCGCCCGTCAGGTCGAGTCGGGCCTCGTCGGTGATCTGCGGGAAGGAGAGGTGGAGATCCTGCGCGAACCGCGCCGTCGCCGCGCGAACGTCCGCCCGCGCCAGCGCATCGATCGCGCCGATCACGCTGGGCAGCCATTCGCCGATGCGTCCCGAGAGACGCGTGTAGATGGCGATCTCTTCGCGCTGCACTTCGGCCTCGAGCACCTTGAGCCGGTTGCCCATGGGAATGACGGCGCGCGGCTCGACGAACAGCGTATGGCCGCTCGAGCTGCTCGCGTGAACGATGCCCGGGAAGCGTTCGTGCGCGTCGGAGCGCACCGGCACGACGTAACGTCCTTCGCGCTCGGTGACGTAGCGATCCTGGAGGATGCCCTCGTACTTCGCCATCAGGTCATCGAGCCGCGAGAGCATGCGCGTGCGTGCGGTCTGGTACTCGCTGCGCAGCTCCTTGAGGCGCGGGCTGGCGCGATCGGAGAGCAGACCGTCGGGATCGAACGCGAGGCCCAGCTCGTCGGCGAGGTCGTCGAGCGTGGGATCCGTCGCGCACGCTTCGAAGAGCGCTGCCGAGCGCGTGCGCCGGACGGAGAGGAAACGCCGGAGCACCCGCGCCGCGCCCAGCGCCTTGCCGATCTCGCGGATCTCCACCGGTGAGAGCACGCCCGACGCGCCCACTCGACCTAGCGCGTCCGCGACGT
>JAYTZB010001404.1:0-3388 GCA_043742085.1 Polyangiaceae bacterium | reverse complement strand
CCGTTCTCCGCCTGCGTGATGGCGGGGCGATTCCAGTTGAAGACCGGAACGTCGAAGACGATGCCGCCCGAGAAGTTGTTCTGAGGCGCGTTGCTGTCGAAGAGCGTCGCGCCGAGCTGTACGCCGAACGCCGGCCACGCCTGATCCTTCTGCACGCCGACCAGCGCGGTGGCGAATCGGCTGCGCGCGGCGGCCCTCGCGAAGAGCGGATGCGACTCGAGGCGTCCGACCAGGCTCGGCAACGGCGGGAGCGACTGCGCGTCGGGCGGCGCGCCCGCGACGTGGAGCACGACGGTTGGATCCCGGCCGAGCCAGTACGCCATCGCCGCCGACGCGTCACCGACGAGCTCGGCTCGCGCCAGCACCTCGGCGCGGCTGCGGGCGTGCTCGGCCTTCGCGCGCGCAGCGTCGAGCCGCGGGGCCGAGCCGTCGCGAAAGCGCTGATCGGCGGCGGTGAAGACCTTCGCGGCACGGACCTCGTTCTCGCGCGCGACGTCGAGGTTTCGCTCCGCCAGCCACAGGTCGCACCATGCGTTCGCTGCGCCGAGCCTCGCATCGAGGCGAAGGAGCGGAAGCTCGGTCGCGGCCGCTGCCGAGGACGACTCGGCGGCGCGGATCGCGCTTCCGCGACGCGTGATGGGGAGCGGCACGGTGAGGTTGGAGAAGAAGCGCGGGCCGTCCGTGGTGGTGCCCACGGCGCCGATGGGATTGGCGAAGATCTTCGCGACACCCACGCTCGCGGCAGCGACGCCGGCACGCGCGCGACCGGCGGCGAGGTCCGGCGCGAGCGCTTGTGCGTCGCGCGTGGCCGCGCCGTAGGCGAGTCCGGCGGTGGCGTCCTGCGCATGCGCGAGACCGGTGCCGCCCAGCGAGCAGACCGCCAGCGCCACGATGCCGCACCGAGCACGTTCAAAGAGGCGAAGCACGCGTCCACGCTACCCCATCATCTCTAACGAAGACCTAACGGCGCTTCGTGTCGCGCTTCGTGTCGGTCTTCGTGTCGGCTCCGGTGCTCGGCATCCACGGGGGAAGCGTGACCGTCGCCCGTAGGCCGCCTCCGGCGCCGCGACCCAGCACGAGCGCTCCGTCGTGTACGCGCGCGACGTGATCGACGAGCGCGAGACCGAGACCGGTACCGCGGATCCGCGAAGAACCACCGCGCGCGAACGGCTGCACGAGACGCGCGGCGTCGTCCTCGTCGATGCCGGGGCCCTCGTCCTCGACGACGAGCTCCACGGCGCTCGAGGCGCGCACGGTGACCTTGCCTTCGCTGTACTTGAGGGCGTTGTCGATCAGGTTGCTCGCGAGCAGCCGGAGGAGCTGCGGATCGCCGCGGACCAGCGCCTCGTCGCCGGCTTCGATGACGAGCCGGCGTGCGGTCGCTCCGTCTCCGGGTCCATCACGCGTCGACAGCTCGTCGAGCAGCGCGAGGACGATCTCGCTGACGTCGACGGTCTCGACGAGCGCGGCCTCGTCGCGGGCGAGCGCGAGGAGCGACTCGGTGGTGCGCGCGAGCAGCTCGCACGACCGTCGTGCCGCCTCGATGGCCTGGCGCGCATCGGGGGCGTTCGGATCGGCGGCGAGCAGCTCGAGCTGCCCCTGGATCCGCGTCAATGGCGTGCGTAGCTCGTGCGAAGCGTCGGCAACGAACCTCCGCTCGCGTTCGACGGCGAGGCGTACGCGGCCCAGCAGCTCGTCGAACGCGCCCGCGACGCTGTCCACCTCGGCCACGCCCCAGCGCGGCGCGAACGCGAGCTCCGCCTTTGCCGTGGCCTGGATGGTGCTGACGCCGGTACGGAGCTCCTCGAGCGGCCGCATCGAGCGGCGCACGATGCGCCGGCTGAGGAGACCGAACAGCGCGCTCGTCGCGAGAGCCGCGGCGAGCAGCGCGATCACGATCGACTCCGTCGCACTCGTCAGCCGATCGAGCGGCGCAGCCACGCGCACCTCGGCGCCGGTCGACGCGACCTCGGTGCAGACGCGCCAGGTCTTGCCCGCGAGCGCCTCCGATCGGCACGTGCCCGGAGGACCGTGATCGCGGCCGAGGAGCTGTCCCACGTCGGTGGCGCCGACGAGACGCTCGCCCTGGTGGATGGCGATCTCGCGGCCGAACGTGGCCTGCTCCTTCAGCTCGCTTCGGATCTCGACGGCGAGGCGCTCGGGCGTGTCGGAGGCGTGGTCTTCCAGCTCGAGCACGAGCGCGCGCGCGAGCGCACGTGACGTCGCATCGTCCTGCCGCAGGGAGCTGAGCGCGCCGACCGTTCCGCCGACGCCGACCGTCGCGAGCGCGACGAACGCCACCGCCATCCACTGGGCGCGCGCGACGGTGCGCTCGAGCGACGTCGTGCGTTGCGGGCTCCGGCTTCTCGTGTGGCTCATGGGAGATCGAGCCGGTACCCGACGCCGCGCACGTTGCGGATGACGCGGTTCGCGGTCCCGTCGTGCAGCTTCTTGCGGAGGCGCGTCATGATGACCTCGAGGCTGGCGCGCGCGCGCGTGGTGCTCTCGCCCCAGAGCGCCTCGAGGAGCTCGTCGAACGGCACGACGTGCCCGGCGCGAGCGAGCAGGAGCTCGAGGATCGCCCATTCACGCGCGGTGAGCGGGAGCTCCTCGCCGGCACGCTCGGCGCGTCGCGCGAGGAGATCGATGGTGACGCCGCCGACCACGGTACGCTCGGGCCGCGAGAGCGGTCCGCGCCGCCCCAGCGCGCGCACGCGGGCGACGAGCTCCTTCACGGCGAAGGGCTTCGGGAGGTAGTCGTCGCCGCCGGCCGACAGGCCTTCGACGCGTGCGCCCACCGTGCCGCGCGCGCTCAGGAACAGGACCGGCGTGGTCGACGAGGCAGCGCGCATGGAGCGGCAGAGATCGACGCCGCTGCCATCGGGCAACATCACGTCCAGCACCACGACGTCGAAGCGCCGCGCCGTCATCTCGGCCTCGGCACGGGCGCGGTCGGACGCGACGGTGGTGACGAAGCCCTCGCGATCGAGCGCGCGCGCCACGAAGTCCGCGGTCTCCTCGTCGTCGTCCACCACGAGGACGTTCATCGGCGGTCCTCCTCGTCGCCCCGGTAGTCACGGAGCGCGATGGGCCGCTCGAGGCGACCGCCGTGCTTCCTCCGGAAGAGACGCTGCGCGGGGTAGATCCCGCGATGCCCGGTGAGGAGATACGCGATGACCGTGACGATCAACACGTGGGGCAGCGCGTTCCCACCGAGGAGCTCCACAGCCATGACCGACAGCGCGATCGGCGTGTTGGCTGCGGCTCCGAAGATGGCGGCGATGCCGAGGCCTGCACCGAGCTCGATGGGCAACCCCAGGATGCGCGCGAGCACGCTCCCCAGCGCAGCTCCCACGAAGAAGAGCGGCGTGACCTCGCCGCCTAGAAA
>JAYTZB010001403.1:0-1898 GCA_043742085.1 Polyangiaceae bacterium | reverse complement strand
GGGTTCCTCTCGAACGCCGCGATGGCCTGCTCGCCGTCACTGACGAGATCGATCACCGCGTCGGGAAAGCGCGGCTGTAGCGCGTCGTGGAGGAGCGTGCGCCAGTCCTCGTCGTCATCGGCAATGAGGATGCGGTCGGGGATCTCCTCGCCGGCGCGCACGCGCTCGAGCGCGCGGCGGAATGCGCCCACGCTACGCCACCGCTTGTGCGGGTCCTTGTCGAGGGCGCGCAGCAGTACGTCGTCGTAGCCGGGGAGAAGATCGCTCCGCAGTGAGGACGCCAGCGGCGGAACCTCGAGGAGGTGCTTGGCCATCAAGCCCATGTCGGTGGGAGCGACGAACGGCGGGCGTCCCGTGAGCAGCTCGTAGGCGATACAGCCGAGCGCGTAGACGTCGCGTCGCGTCGCGAGCTCCGGCTTCGAGTCGTCACCGAGCGCCGCCTCCGGGGCCATGTACGCGGCGCTGCCGACGATGCACGTCGGGTCTCCACCACCCGCTCCTTCCAGGATGCGCGCGACACCGAGGTCGCTGACAGCCACGCGGAGGCTGGCGTCGATGAGGAGGTTGGACGGCTTGAGGTCGCGATGGACGGTGCTCGCGGCGTGAATGGCCTCCACCCCGAGGCACGTCTGGTCGAGGATGCTCAGCGCCTCGTCGACGTCGGGGGCGCCCTGACGTCGTTCCAGCCATTCCTCGACGGTGAGTCCCTCCACGTACTCCATGACGAAGTACGGCGTTCCGTCGTGGTCGCCGAAGGTATGGACGGTGAGGACGTTCGGGTGCGAGACGCGAGCCATCGCGCGAGCCTCGACGCTGAACAGGTCGCGCAGGTTCTGGTGCTTGAACAGCTCGGGCCGTACGAACTTGATCGCGACGTCGCGATCGAGACGATCGTCGTGCGCGAGCGTCACGACGCCCATCCCGCCGGCGCCGAGCGGACGGACGATGCGATAGGTATCGGCGATCATGGTGCCGCGCGAGAGACCGAGCTCGCGCATGATCGGGATCTCTGCGCACGGGTCGGGCTCGGCGATCGCCCCGCTGCCGCTTGGCGAGACCTCGATCTCCACGCTCTCGAGCGGGACGTCACGACCGTCCTCGGTCTCGGGCACGACCGAGCACGGTGCGCCGCTAGCCGGATGGCTACCGGCCGGGTGCGCCGGCGCGCTCGAGAGCGGGTCGAAGCCAGAGATCCGCTCGGCGCTCGGCTCGTTGCGATGCGTTGCCTCCTGCATGCCGGAGAGGCGATCACCGGCGACGCCGCCATCGCCGCGCGACGGCTCCGCCACGTGCACGTCGTGGCTCTCGTTCGTTGCTGCAGCGAGCATGCGTACCATCACGTCTCCAGCGCTCCTCGATGGGATCGGCCGGTCGTCGTCACGCCGCGCTGTTTCGTGATCGCAGCCGCGCGGGTCGCCGCCCCTCCCGAGGACAGCAGCAACCCGATCGCAGGCCCCCCAACAGGTACCGCCGCGCCCGCAGGTCGGGGCAGGCCGACCTCGCGGACCGCGAGCGAGGCGAAGACGCCGATCGCGGCAGCTACGCTCGCGACCATCGCTGCGACGACGGACGCGGACGGGAGCGCGTGACCCGCGACGGTACCGAGCGCAGACGCCGCGAGAATCGGCGAAACGACCGAGGTCGAGTCGATCGCGCTCTCGACCCCATACGCGTTTCCGAGCCGCAGTCGACGAGTCATCACCGCGTCATCGGTGCACGCGTCATGCCTCGTGGCCCACCCTCTCTCACCTCCACCTCGCCCACCGCGCTGCGAGGGTGGTCGAGGCGCGCGCAAGGTCGTTCCGAGAAATCGACCGAGCCCGAGCAAAAAATGAGGAAGCTCGTCGTTCGTGGCGGAAAGCGCAGTCCCAAACGCGCCGGCGCGCCGCGCTCTTCGT
>JAYTZB010001402.1:0-2383 GCA_043742085.1 Polyangiaceae bacterium | reverse complement strand
CCGCCGTCACGTGACGGCGTGAGTGGGTTGTGCGATCCTCCATGCATGGCCGACCCGCGTAGCCGTCGGACGGGTGAGCACAACCCGCAGCTCATTCGGCTCATCGCTGACGCGGCCGCCATGCGCGAGCACATCGACGCGCTCGAGGCTCGCGTCCAGCGCCTCGAGGCGGAGCTGGCAGCAGGCCGACGGAGCGCCGCCGCGAGCTCGCCCGCCGCGCCCGCGCCGATGCCGCCGGCGGTGGCGCGCCCGAGCAAGCGACCCGCTGCCGGTCCGCCACCGTTGCCGAAGACGCTGCCTACCATTCCCGCGATCCCCGCGATCCCCGCGATGCCTGCTGCGATGAGCAAGCCGGGAGTACGCCGGAGCATCGTCGACATCTCCGAGATCGCCGAGCTCGTGGAGTCGATTCCGCCTCCTGCGCCTGGACCGCCGCGTCCGCGGAAGTAGTTGGAAGCAAACAGGGGGAGGACGCGATGACGACCGCCGCAGAGCACGCCGCGAACATCGAGCGGGACGGCTTCACGATCGTGGAGGACGCGATCGCATCCGAGGTCGTCGATCGGCTCGTCGCCGCCATCGACGCGCTCCATGCCGAGCTCGCCGTCACGCCGGCTGCGAACATCTTCGAGGGAGTGAAGACGCTCCGCATCTACAACCTGCTCGCGCGCGGGAAGGTGTTCGAGGACGTGCCCGTGCACGATGCCATCCTCCCCATCGTCGAGACGGTGCTCGATCGCGGATGCCTCGTTTCGTCGCTCTCCTCGATCACCATCCTGCCCGGCGAAGAGGCGCAGCCGATCCACGCCGACGATCAGCTCATTCCGTTGCCCAAGCCGCACGTCCCGCTCGTCTGCAACACGATGTGGGCGCTCACCGATTTCACCGAGGCGAACGGGGCGACGCGGCTCGTTCCGCGCACGCACGGCGCTGATCGCTCGCCCGACTTCGGCGAGCCGCACGAGACCATCGCCGCGGAGATGAAGCGCGGCAGCGTCCTCGTGTGGAACGGGAGCCTGTGGCACGGGGGCGGCGCGAACCGCACGAGCAATCGGCGCATCGGGCTGGCCATGAACTACTGCGTCGGGTGGATGCGCCAGCAAGAGAACCAGCAGCTGGGCATTCCGCTGGAGATCGCCAAGGGCTTCTCGCCTCGGCTCCGCAAGCTGGTGGGCTACGGCCTCTATCGACAGCTCCTCGGTCACGTCGACAAGTGCAGCCCGGTCGACCTCCTCGATGGCACCGGCCCTCGCCGCGTCGTCGGCGAGATGTAGCGTGCCAACGCTCGCGCTGAGCCGCACGTGCGCGGAATTTGGCGGCTCCATGCGATCGACCAATGTGTGAACGGGTGGGCGGAATCAGCCCGCCTCCGAGACCTGGGCCGTACCACGAAGTGCACGGCATCTGCGGGGTCGCATCGATGGCGGCTCGTCGCTAGACTCCGCACATGGCACACCGCGAAGACTTCGGGGAGGCGGACGTCACGCGGGCGAAGCACGTGAACCCTCTCGTGGTGCCGGGACCGGCCTCCGAGGTCGAGCTCGTGCGCTTGCACGTGGTGGTGGAGCGCGTGGCGGGCGTCGACTCCGGCGAGACGTTGATCTTCGACGGCGACGTATGCCGCATCGGTTCCCATGCCTCGAACGACCTCGTCCTCGAGGACAAGACAATCTCGCGCTTCCATTGCCGGATCGCGCGCGAGGGCAGCGCGTGGCGCATCACCGATGCTGGCTCGAGGAACGGTACGCGCCTCGACGGCGTGAAGGTCCTCGCGGCGGAGCTGGAGAAGGAGTCGGTGCTCGTCCTCGGCGAGTCGGCGATCCGCGTGAAGCCGGTGAGCCGCGGCCACATCAGCCGGATCGCGGCGGCCACGCAGTTCGGCGGGATCGTCGGACAGAGCGCGGCAATGCAGCGGATGTTCGCGGTGCTCGAGCGTGTCGCCGCCAGCGAGATCGACGTCTTGATCCATGGCGAGAGCGGCACGGGCAAGGAGCTCGTGGCGACCGAGCTCGTGCAGCGGAGCGCGCGGGCGGACGGTCCCGTGGTGGTCGTCGACTGCGGATCGATCTCGCCGAACCTCGTGGAGAGCGAGCTGTTCGGTCATGTGCGCGGCGCCTTCACGGGCGCGGATCGCGAGCGCGAGGGTGCCTTCGAGGCGGCCGACGGCGGCACGCTGTTCCTCGACGAGATCGGCGAGCTCCCGCTCGAGCTCCAGCCGAAGCTGCTGCGAGCGCTCGAGGCGCGCGAGGTGCGTCGTGTCGGTCAGACGAAGATGAAGCGCATTGACGTGCGCGTCATCGCGGCGACGAATCGTGATCTCGAGCGAGAGGTGAACCGTGGTCGGTTCCGCGAGGACCTCTACTACCGGCTCGCGAAGGTGAGC
>JAYTZB010001401.1:0-6431 GCA_043742085.1 Polyangiaceae bacterium | reverse complement strand
CCGCCGTAGAGCGGCAGGTGCTGGTGGTGCGCGCACGTGAGGCCCGCCATCGTCGTCACCGCGGCGGCGTGCCCGCTGTAGAAGCTCTGGTTGTCGCCGCCCCCGCAGTGGTTGAAGAGCAGCCGCCCCTCGGCGTCGCGGACGCTCCCGTCCGGACCGCAATCGCCCACGTACGGCCGCGCACGCCCGACGGTGCGCTCGGCGCCGAGCGTCACCACACCGCTGATGCCGAGCGACTGGAGGTTCATGAGCATCATCTGGAGCGCGACGTCCGCGTTCTGGTGGATGCCGAGCGCCGTGATCCAGACGTCGATGAGGTAGGGCGCGAAGACGGCCCCCTTGTAGAGGTAGTCGCTGATCTGCGCCGCCGTCTCCTGCGACTGCAGCGTGCGGCCGCGCAGGCCGTGCCTGACCCAGTCGTCGAAGAGGATCCCGCCGCGCCAGTTCGCGCGGCTGGGCGTCGTCGAGAACGCGTCGATGGAGTACGAGGCGACCGTCGCCGCGACGATGGTCAGCCCTTCGACGAGGCGGACGCGCGGCCAGTCCGGGCTCCACTCCACCTTCTCCGGGTCGGCCGCACGCGCGGTTCCCGACCAGGTGAACGTCGCGCACATCGCGGCGCCGCACGCGAGCGCGAGCGCCGTCGCCCGCGCGCGCCGTTTCGAACTGCGACCAGGGCAGCGGTGTTCGACCGCCGAGGCATTCACGTCTGGCACCCGCACGAGATAACCCTCATCCGGCGGGCGTCGCCAGGTCAATGATTGCTTTGTCTCGCCACGCTCCAGCTACTCTCGCGGAGTGCGGATTCCCGAAGAGGTCGACGGCTCGTCTCCCGGCCATCCCGTCGATTCGCGCGCGTTGCCGGAAAATCAAGCGCTTGACGCGTCCGTCGCGTCTCGCGCGTCTCGCGCGTCTCGCGCGTCTCGCCGGCGCGGGCCGAGCCTGTACGCGCAGGTGCTCATCGCCATCGCGCTCGGGGTGCTCCTCGGGTGGCTCCGCCCATCCTGGGGAATGGCGATGCGCCCGCTGGGCGACGGATTCGTCAAGCTCATCAAGATGCTCATCGCGCCCATCGTCTTCACGACGGTGTCGGTGGGGATCGCGGGCATGAAGGACCTGAAGAAGGCCGGCCGGGCCTTTGGAAAGGCCATCCTCTACTTCGAGATCATGACGACGGTGGCGCTTCTCCTCGGTCTCGCCATCGCACACGCTGTCCATCCTGGCGCCGGCGTCCACGCGTCGCTCGATCGAATGGATACGACGGTCCTCGACCGTGAGCTCTCCGTCGCGCACCCGCACGGCCTCGCGCAGCACCTCCTCGCCATGATCCCTGAGAGCGCGGTGGGGGCGCTCACGTCGGGGGACGTGCTGCAGGTCCTGGTCCTGGCGGTGCTCACCGGCGTCGCCCTGGCCGGCATGGGCGCGCGCGCGGCGCCGCTGGTGAAGGGGCTCGAGCACGTCGCCGCCGGCGTCTTTGCCATCGTCGGGCTCGTGATGCGCGCCGCCCCCATCGGCGCGTTCGGGGCCATGGCGTTCACCATCGGAAAGTACGGCCTCGGCACGCTGGGGAGCCTCGCCAAGCTGATGGCCGCGTTCTACGCGACGGCGCTGATCTTCGTCTTCGTCGTGCTCGGCGCGGTGCTCCGTGCGCTGGGGCTGTCCATCGTGCAGCTGGTGCGCTACCTCCGCGAGGAGCTGGTCATCGTGCTCGGGACGTCGTCTTCGGAGTCCGTGCTGCCGCGCCTGATGGGGAAGCTCGAGGCGCTGGGGTGCGGTCCGCAGGTGGTGCGCCTCGTGGTGCCCACCGGGTACTCCTTCAACCTGGACGGCACCTCCATCTACCTGACGATGGCGGCGCTCTTCGTCGCGCAGGCGCTCGACGTGGATCTGTCGCCGGGCGACGAGCTCCGCTTGATGCTCGTGCTGCTCCTCACGTCGAAGGGCGCAGCGGGCGTGACGGGCAGCGGCTTCGTGGTGCTCGCCGCGACGCTGTCGACCACCGGGAGCGTGCCCGTTGCCGGGCTCACGCTGCTGCTGGGCGTCGATCGCTTCATGTCGGAGGCGCGCGCGCTCACGAACATCGTCGGCAATGCGGTGGCGACGATCGTGGTGGCGCGATGGGAGAAGGAGCTCGACGTCGACCACGCCAGGCAGGTGCTCGACGGCGAAGCGAAGCCGCGCACGCAGCCCGACGCTTCCTGAGCGCGCGCGGCAGCGCGAACGTCAGGCGAACGTCAGATCACAGCGAGACCGCGCCGCCGCACGGCACGTTGACGGTCTGCGCTTCCTTCATGCCGGCCTTGATCTTGTGCGAGCCGCACGCGACCGTGACCGCACCGTCGTTCGGGCGACGGAACGCGCCGTCGACCACGATGGCGCGAAGGTTCGGGTCCACGCGAACCACGCCGGTGGTCGCCGCGGGAGCAGCGGCGACCGGAGCCGCAGCCGCCGCGGGAGCCGAGGCCGGAGGCGGCAGCGGAGCGCCAGCCGCCGCGCGGTCGGAAGAAGAGGAGCGGTTACCGCCGGGCGCTGCGAGCGCGCCGCCGGAGGAACGAGCGACGGGCGCCGCGACCACCGGCGACGCCGCGACCGGCGCTGCAGCGGGAGCCGGCGGAGGCGGGGTCACGGCGAACGAGCCCTTGCCCGTGAAGCCACGCGGCGCCGCGCCGGGGGTGGGCGCCGAGGGAAGCGACGACACGTCGATGGGCGACGAGGCTGCGCCGGTCGGGTCGGCCGCGGGCGCCACCGGTGCCTGGCTTGGCGAGGACTCGCCCGCAGCAGACGTGGTCTCGGTGGTCGCTTCGACCGCGTCGGTCTTCGAGAGCGTGCGGCTCGCGGCGTAACCGCCGATACCGACGAGGCTCACGAGGAGCAGCGCCGCCGCGGCCATGCCGCCGATGGCAAGACCGCTGAGGCCGCCCGACGGACGCGCGACGGCCGCCGCGCGATGCAAGGGCATGGGCGCCGGAACGCGCGCCATCGGGGGAATGACCGGCATCGGAGCGCGCTGCCTCGCGTCGAGCGCGACGGGCGCGATCGAGCTGGGGCGCGCGTTCAGCTTCTGCTGGAGCGCCGGCGGCATCGCCGAACGAACGAGGACCTCGGTCTGCTGCGGCTCCGAGTCCGCGAGATCGGTGAGCTGCGCAGCGGCGGCCGCGACCTTCGCCATGTCGTTGCCGCGGATCTCGAGCGTCCTCTCGACGGCCGGCGCAGCGGTCGCGGCCTTCGCGGCACCTGCGACCTGCGGAGCGGGCTCCGAGATGATGACGTTCTCTTCGCGATCCTCGAGCGGGAGCGGGCTCGTGACCGGCGCTGCCGGCATGCCGACGAGCGTGCTCGCATGGTGGTTCGGTACGCGCGCGGTGACGGGCGCGGCCTCGACGACGGGGGCCGCAGCCGCCGCGACCGGCGCAACGGGTGCAACGGGTGCAACGGGTGCAACTTCGACGGCCTTCACGGCTGGCGCGATGACGGCGACCACACCGATGCGTGCCGGCTCGGGCGCGGGCTCGGTGGCGCGCATCGCGATGCCTTCGACCTCGACCTCGTCGAATGCGCCGACCTCACCGACCTCGAAGCCACTCGGCTCGGGCGCGGGCGCGGCCGCCTCGACCTCGAAGCTCGTGAAGCCCGCCGCGGCGGCCTCGAGCGCGTCGATGTCGTCGGTCTCGAGGATGTCGTCTCCGCTGAGCTCTTCGAGCTGACCGCTGGCGTCCGCCTGGGGAACGGGCGGGAGCGTGCGGACGCTCTTCGGCATCGGACGACCGAGGTCGGCAAAGTCGAAGGGGCGCTTGGAAGAGGCAGGGCTTTCGTGCACGGGTGTCGCGTCTTTCGGTGAGGGGACCGCGCGAAGAGCGCGGAGAACAAGGCCGAGGGGCCGAGCGGCGGCGGCATTCTTACCGAGAATCCCGGTCGTGCAAGGCAAGGGCAGAAATTTCCAGGGCCCGCTTCTTGCGCGGCGCTGCTGGCAAGGCCTCGAAAGGAGCGGAGGAAGCGACGAAGCAAGCGAAGCGAACGCGCCATAGTACGAAGCCACCGAGGGATTCCTCCCTCGGTGGCTCGCACGTGCGTCGCGACGTGGTCATCACCACGCGGCGACCGGTATTTTACAGGGTATTAATGCGCCATCGCGCGCATCACGGCGCCGATCACGATCTGTGCAGCGAACCCCATTCCGGCGCCCTTCTTGGTCTCGGGGCCCTTCGCGATGGCGTAGACGAGCATGAGGCCGATGCATCCGCCGAAGAAGCCGGCGAGGAATCCGAGTCCGAGGCTGCCCGCGACCGGCGCCGTGTAGCTCGGTTGGAGGCCGAACGGCTGCTGTTGCGGCGCCGCGTAGGGGTTGTTCATTCCGGCGCCGTACCCGCCGGGCGGAGGACCGCCGTACCCGCCGGGCGGAGGACCGCCATAGCCGCCGCCAGGTGGCGCGCCGCCGCCAGGGGGTTGTCCGCCGCCGGGATTCCAGTTCTGAGACATGCGTTCCCTCCTCCGTTGGCCAATCGGCCAGACGTCGGAGCGTATCCAGATCGCCCGCCCCGACAAGAGTCGCCGCCTCCCGCTCCGCACGGCGACGCCCGAGGTCTATGGATGGACGAACACCACCGTGCCGGTCTTCCCGACGGTGCTGGCGCTCGCGCCGTGCCAGCCGGGAGGGACCTCGGGGCCCGTCCAGAAGAAGAGGCGTCGCGCGTCTTCGGGCGCGAGGTTGATGCAACCATGGCTCTTTGGCTGTCCGAACACGTCGTGCCAGTACGCTGCGTGGAGCGCGTAGCCCTCCGTGAAGTACTGCACGTAAGGGACATCCCGCAGCTCGAACTCTTCGCCGACGACGCGGGAATCCATCGTCGACGTCAGGTACTTGGTGTGGATGCGGAAGATGCCGCGCTTGGTCGCGCGCGTCGTCTTGGGGTCGTCGAGGCCGGCCTCGCCCGTCGAGACGAGTGTAGCATACACGGGTTTCGTCCCCTCGTAGGCGACGAGCACCTGCTGCGTCACGTTGATGTCGAGCCACTTCTCGCCGTCGTTGGCCCAGCCCGGCATCTTCTTCGCGACGTCCACGCGGCTCAGATCGTCGTGCGCGGCCCAGCCGCCGCCTTCGATCTCGTCGTAGAAGATCCCCTTCTGGATGCGCTGGCGGCCGGTCAGTGACACCACCGTTCGCCATTCGAGCTTCGCGCGCGCGACGAGCCGTCCCGCCTCGTCCTCGAGCCTCTTCGCCTTCGGCGACTTCACGATCGCAAAGGGCGGCTTCGCGTCCTCGGGGATCCGGAAGCCGTGGAAATCGGAGCCCTTGATGGGACGGAAGCGGTCGGCGGGCATCAGCCGCATGTCGACCGACATGTTGTAGCGACGACCCTCCCAGAGCAGCGAGTCGACGAACGAGATCCCGTTGCGACGCGCGAACTCGCCGGCGCGCGGACCGTCGGCGCGCGCGCCGGTGAGGTTCGGCGCGTGCCCGCCGTTCTGGAGGAACCAGGGGATCTCCACGTCGCTGCGTCGTTCGTGCATGGCCTCGAGCGCGGGGGGCGGAGGCTCGCTCTTCCACTTGCCCCACAGCTCGTTGCCGTACGTCGCGCCGCTCACGGGATCGGTCGCCCACTTCTTGAGGTGAGACGCGAGATGCGGCTCGTTCGTCTTCAGGATCTCGGCGTTGGGCAAGCTCGCATAGGCGGGGCCGCCGCGCGTCGCGAGGCCGTACATGTACGGGAGCTTCTGCGTGGGATCGGGACGTCGGGTCGCTGCGCGCACGATGGGATGATTCAGATCGAGGGTGCTGCTGCCCAGGCAGACGAAGCCGAGGGGCTTGATGGCGCGAAAGCCGGCCGAGCAACCCTTTCCGACGACCGCACGCGGATCGATCTCGACGATCGCGCCCACGCGCAGCTGACCGAGGCGCGGCGCCGACACGTCCGGCAGCGCGAAGACCGGCGTCTCGATGGCGAGGGCCGCGATTCGCGGCAGGCTCTCGGGCACCGGCGGCGGCCACGCGTGACTGGAGCCGTCGAGCAGCACCGGCGCGAGTCCGCCGCGGGGAAGCACCGGCAGATCGGCCGGAGGCGCCGCGCCCTCGGCCACCTTCGCACCGCCTCCTCCAGGGCCCGAGCCACCCGAGGCGGCGACACCGCCGTCGGCTCCGGCTGCGCCCGCCGCCGAGCTCAGCAGCGCCGACGGATCGGCGTCGCGCCGGCAGCCGGCGAGCAGCGCGAGGGCGGCCACCGCTGCGATGCGTTTCGCTGCTCGAATGGCGCGGCGGGAACGAGGAGAGACCACGACGCTTCGTGGTAAGCGCGGCCGCCGTCGTGGGCCAAGTTGCCGGCGCCGCTCGGGAGGCCCTCGATATACTGGGGTTCATCGATGTCGGTCTTCTCGGCGCCCGCGCGACTGCTCGTGAGCCCGTTCCGCGGCTATGCCGAGCTCGCCAACGCCGACCA
>JAYTZB010001400.1:0-3169 GCA_043742085.1 Polyangiaceae bacterium | reverse complement strand
TCGGTCGCGCGCCCTCAGCGGTAGGTTCGCGCGACCATCGCGGCCGTCAGCGGCGACTCTGTCCGCTGGTGCCAGACGGCCGTCGCGTAGCCCTTTGCGTTGAGCGAGATGCCCGGCGCATCCGCGCTGTACGCGTTCGTGTCGGTCATCAGCGTCGCAGGCGTGGTCCACGTCCCGAGGCCAGCGACGAAGCGGGAATGGAAGACGCGCTGCACGGTCGAGCCGCTCACGAACTGCAACCAGACGGCGACGGCGTCTCCGTTGTCGTCGATGGCGCTGCTCTGGCGCGCCGGGTACGTGGGGGCCAGCGTCCCGGGGAGATAGACGCTGGGGCTCCAGGTCGCCGTCGCTGCCGTGTAGCTGCTCGCGTGGAGGCCGCTGTTGTCCTCGTACCAGACGACCACCGCGTTACCCTTGGTGTTGACGGAGGGCTTCGCGAAGCTTGCGTGGCGCATGCCGTCGCTCAGCGTGGTCGGCGAGCTCCAGACGCCGGTAGCGTCATCGAGGCGCGCGCTGCGCACCGCGTAGTACCCGGACGCGCCGGTCTGCGACCAGATCGCGGTCACGTTACCGGCCGGGTCGGCGGTGATCTCGATCCCGGTCGCCGGCGACGTGTCCGTCGTCAGCATCGAGGCCGCGGTCCAGCCCGCGCCGACGTCACGGCTCGACCACACCTGCGTGACGAGCGGGCCCATGCTCTTGAGCCAGACGGCCGCCGCATGGCCATTCGCGGCGATGGCGACCTTCGGCACATCGCCGCCCGCGACGTCGACGATGACCGGTGCGCCCCAGACGTTCGCCGCGCTCGACCGAACCGCTCGCACACGGCCCATGGTCGCGTCGGGCTGGAGGAAGGTCGCGGCCGCAGACCCGTCGGCAGCGAGGCCCACCTCCCACTTGGAGATCGTGTCCGTGTCTCCGTCGACGAGCTTCTGCGCCGCTCCCCAGCCGCCGGCCGTGAATCGGCTCCCGGCGAGCGACTGCCCTACTGCCACGGTCGCGCTGCCGATCTGCCCGAACACGGCGAGTGCCGTGCCGCTGGGGGTCATCGTGATCCGCGGCGAGGTGGCATTGCCGGCTGCCGCGAGGTCGATGGTCGCCGCCGTGGACCACTTTCCGGCGGCATCGGCGCTGTTTCCCCAGACCGCGTTGCGCGTTCCGCTCGCCTGTTGCCAGGCCGCGACGGCATTCCCGCTGCCGTCGATCGCGACGACCGGGCTATTGGCGTCCATCGCGGACGCGAGGTCACCGCCGCTAATCGATACGACGGGGCCCCACGCCCCGCTCCCCGCGATCACGGTGAGTAGCGCTGCATTGCTCGGCAGCGTGCCGAGCGGATGGACGACATCGACGGAGTACTTCGTGCCGCTATCGGTCGTGACCGTGGCGCCGGTCGTGTAGGTCGCCGACGTGGCGCCGGCGACCGCCGCTCCGTTCTTCTTCCACTGGTACGAGATCGGCGCCATGCCGCCCGCGGTCGCCACCGCGAACGTCGCAGTCGTGCCGGCCATCACCGTCGCGTCGCTCGGCTGCATCGTGATGACGGGCGCCGCCGCCGCGGTCACCGTGAGGAGCGCATCGCCGCTCACGACGTCACCGGCGCCGTTCGAGACGCGCACCGAGAGCTGACTCTTGTCGAAGGCGAGCGGGGCGGTGAGCGCGAGGGCCGCGCTGGTCGCGCCTACGATGCCCGGGCCGTCGGCGAGGTCGACGCCGTTCCGGCGCCACCGGTAGGCGAGCGGCGCATCGCCGGTCGCCACCACGGAGAAGCTCGCGACCGCTCCGTCGGGGACGGTGGCCGGTGCGGGCTGCGTCATGATGGCGGGCGCCACCGCGACGGCGGACGAGCCGCCGCTGCCACAGCCACTGGGGACGCCGATGGTGAGGACCGCGCAGGCAACGCGCAGGAAGCCCCCGATCGCGCGGCCGGTCATCCTGGAGTGGTTCGCGCCACGGCTGGTGCTCATGAGCGCAGGCTCGCACACAGTGCCGTGAGCGTCTCACGAATCCGCCGTCACTCGGCCACGGCGGCATTGCGGTTTCCCGCGGACATCCGTCGACGTTCGACGTCCTTCGGGGGTCAGCGGTGCTTCTTCGTCCTCGTGTGCCGCGATGGCGTGGTCTTCTTCGCGGTCGCGCGGGCGGGTCGGCCTCGGGACGCGTTCTTCTGCGACGCCACGTCGACCACGCGGGACTGGATCTGGAGCGCGGCGGAAGGGGGCGCGAGCAGCGCGCCAACGCTCCTCTGGAAGAACGCCTTCACGCGCTTCCAGTCCGTCGTTCCCTCGCCAGGGAGCGGGGCTTCGCGCTCGGCGTCGTCGAAGTACGCGAGCGCACGCAAGAGGAGGCCCTCGTTGATCTCCCCTGGAAACACGCTGCGAAGCGCGCGAACGCACTCGATGACGCCGAGTCGTTCCTGCTGGAGCAAGACGTAGAGATCGAAGAAGTCTCGGCGCGTCCCGCGGTCGAGGACGGCGTGGAGCTTGGTCGCGAGGATCCCCGTGACGGTGAGCGCTCCCTCCTCGGTGTGCGGCGCCACGCGCGCCAGAACGAAGATCGACACGGGCACACCGTCGAACGCGAGATGAACCGTGTCGGTCGCGCGCTCCAGGATCTCCACGTGGCCTCGCCTGGCCAGCTGCGCGAGCAGCGACGCGGCGTCGCGCGCGTTCGCGACGCCGAAGTCGACGTCGTCGCTGGGCCGGTACGGACAGAAGCAACGCACCGCCTGCCCTCCGATGACGAACCAGTAGCGCGTCTCGTCCAGCGCCTTCGCCACGACCGGCGGCATGACCTCGCGCGGAGCGTGGAGCCGCGCCATCAGAGCCCGTCGCCTCGAGCGCTCGTTCCCGGGGCGGTGATGCTGCGCCATCGCATGACCGCAAGGAGCAGCGCGAGGCTCTTGGGGCGGAACCCGGACACGAGCGCCGCGTGGCGGAGACAAGGCCAGGGAAGGCCGGACGCCCATGACAGCGCCGACGTATCACCGCGGTTGAACGCTGCGAACGCGACCTGGTCCCCAGGCACGACGGCGTCGTCGCCGAGGTTGTGGAGCGCTCGCCGGACGGACTCCGGCAGCGAGCGCATCGGAAACGAGGCGACCGGCGCGCGCGAGAGCGAGGCGTAGAGGGTCGCCCGCGCCGGCGGGGGGAGTCGATGACGGCGGCAG
>JAYTZB010001399.1:0-2299 GCA_043742085.1 Polyangiaceae bacterium | reverse complement strand
AAGAGCCGCGCGACCGGCGTGGGCCGCGGAACGATGGTGCT
Source organism: Polyangiaceae bacterium (assembly GCA_043742085.1). Classification (GTDB taxonomy): domain Bacteria; phylum Myxococcota_A; class Polyangia; order Polyangiales; family Polyangiaceae; genus Labilithrix. Next base: position 2,258 of record JAYTZB010001399.1, on the reverse strand, counting down.
CGAGACGAGCCCCTCGGGCGCTCCGATCGCCTACCGATGGTCTTCGCTGCATTCGTCGCACCGCCATGCGACGGAGATCGTGATGGCGCGCGTTCGGTAACCCTACGGGGCTCCGTGGTCGCCATGATCGGGTCACGGTCTCGGCGCGAACACCCGCGCGGGCGCGGGGATCCCCTTCAGCTCGAACGTGCCGAGGTCGTCGGTGGCGCGCGTCGTGATGCGCGCCAGCTCTTCGGAGACGACGAGCGGCCGCCCCAGCTTGCTCGTGAGTCCCTCGAGACGCGACGTCAGGTTCACCGCCGGGCCGATGGCCGTGAAGTCGAGGCGGTTCGCGCTGCCGATGTTGCCGTACGCGAGCTCGCCGACGTGGAGCGCGAGCCCGATACGCAGCGGCGCGAGCGCGACCACGGCGGTGAGCGCCTCGTCCGCGGCAGCTAGTGCGAGGTCGGCGACCTTCGACGGGTCCTCGCCGTCGGCGAGCGGGAAGATCGCGAGCAGCCCGTCGCCCATGAATTTCAGGACCTCGCCGCTGCGGTTCTCGATCGAAGGCACCTGGCACTCGAACACCGCGTTGAGCGTATCGATGACGTCGCGCGCCGACGCCCGCGACGACAGCTCGGTGAAGCCGCGCAGATCCGAGAACCAGATCACCGCGCGCACGGTCTCGAAGTCGCCCTTCTGGATGCGGCCCGCGAGGATCTTGCCGCCCGAATTGCGACCCACGTACGTGCTGAGCAGGACCCCTGCCGTATGCCGCTGCGCGAGAATCTCGGCGAGGCGCGCGAGCGGCCGGCAGATGCGGCGAATGTCGTCGAGCCCCTCGTCGGTGAAGCCGCCGGGCACCTTGGTCGCGAAGGTGATGCCGTGCACCTGGCCCGTCGTGAAGACGAGCGGCAGGATGATGTAGTCGGTGAAGCCCTCCTTCACGAGCTGGTCCACGACCGAGTAGCTCCGGTCGGTGTCAGGACCGAGGCGAAAGCGCACCTCTTCCTTCGTCATGAAGACGTGACGGACGGGGCTCTTCTTGAACATGTCCGACTCGAACATCCCGTACGGCGCCTCGCCGACGACGGTGCCCGTCTCCGGCGACCAGCGAAACGAGCGTCACGCGATGGTCGGATGGAGCGTGGTGACGAACGCGCCGATCCGCACCACCCGACTCGGGCTCGCGTGAAGCGTCTCGCCGATGCGCGTGTAGACGTGGGCCGAATCGGCGGCGCCCGGAGCGCCGTCGATCAGCCAGTTCACGAGCGCATCGATGGCCGACACGCTCGGGGCGTATCAGTGACCGTGCGGGTCAGGCATGCCGTGCGGCATCTGCATGCCCGGCGGCATCTGCATGCCCGGCGGCATGCCCATCATCGACGGTCCGCCCTTGCCCGCGTCAGGGGCGCCAGCGTCCTTCGACTTGATGAACTTCACCGGCTCCGAGAGCGCCCAGTCGGCCGCGTACTGCGGGATCGTGTAGATCGTCGCGTCGCCGTCCTTCTGGACGTAGCGCGAGGTGCCCGTCGAGGTCTTGCCGACCTTGAGGTGGTACTTGCCGGCGCCGTCCTTGAGGCTGATGGTGACGTTGCCGTCGGGGTTGTCGAGGCCGGTCTCGGCGGGCGACTTGCCGTCGCCGAAGTCCTCGGCGTTGAGCGCCTTGAACGCGCGGACCGCGTCCTTGACCTTCTCCTCGTCGAGATCGGCGATGGGCTTGTCCTTCCAGGTCCCCGACCACTTGTCGCCCTTCGTGAAGGAGAGCGTGCCGGCCTTGGTGGTGATCTGGAGCTGGTTCGCGTTCGCGTCGTCGAACTTGAAGATCTCGGCGTCGCGCCAGCCCTTCAGCTCGCGCGCGTAGAGGTAGCTCGAGTAGCCGGACGCCGTGTAGATGCCTGGTTTGCCTTCGACCATGATCATCTGACCGCGCGCGCCGGATTTCCCGAAGCTCGCATCGACCTTCTTCTCGGCGCCCTTGTAGGCGACGACGTGGACGGCCTTGGTCTTGTCGAATTCGAACTCCTTCTTCTGGTCCTCGGAGGGCGCCGCGCTGATGACCTCCTTGACCTTGAGCTCCTTCATGTTGTCGACGAGCTGCTTCACGTTCGCCTGGTTGGCCTGCGCCACCACGGGCTTCGTGACCTCCCACTTCGCGTCCGGGCCGGTGCCCTTCTTCTCGAGGACGGTCTCGCCCTTCTCGGCGTTCATGATGCTGATCTTGTCGATGTCATCGGAGGCCTTGATTTCAGGCATATCCGCCGACGTGGTCGTCGTGG
>JAYTZB010001398.1:0-1823 GCA_043742085.1 Polyangiaceae bacterium | reverse complement strand
CTTGTCGAGGAGCTGCTGCTCCTTCTCGTCGACCTCGGCGTCGACGCCGCTCATCCATGCTGCAGCGACGAAGGCGAACGACTTGTCGCGCGCCGACAGGCCCTCGACGAGCAGCTCCTCGACCGGCATCGGCTTCTGGAGGATCTGGTCGACGCGATCGCGCAGCTCCTTCGTGAGGTTGAAGACCTCGGCGGCCGCGAGCACGCCAGCCTTCTCGTTTTCGTCCAGGCGTCCGTCCGCCCAGGCCATGGTGATGAGGAGAGCGAGGGTCTCGGTGCACGCGTCGGCGCCGATCGTGAGCCGCTTCATTCCTCGACGTTACCTCAGTTGGGTTTGGGAGTCTTCGGTCCGGAAGCCGGCAATTCTGGGCTCGTTACGAGGTCCTTCGGCGGCTCGCCGTCGAGCGCGCCCAGAAACGTCACGATCGATCTTGCCTGCCCATCGGTGAGCTCTTTCCCGAGCTGATGCCGCGCCATGAGCTTGGTGAGGTCCACGAGCGAGGTGGCCGATCCGTCGTGGAGGTAGGGGCCCGTCCTCGAGACGTTGCGCAGCGTCGGCACCTTGAAGACGAACCGGTCGACCTCCTGCTTGGTGACGCCGAATCGTCCGACGTCCGCGGGTGCCGGCGCCCACGGACTGGCGACGCCGAGCTTCTGCGTCTGCGTGGCTCCGACGTACCGGCCGGCGTGGCAGGTCGTGCAGCTCGCGTCCATGAACGCGCCCAGCCCCGCCTTCTCGCCATCGGTGAGCGCGCTCGGATCGCCGCCGAGGAACTTGTCCCAGCGACCGGGGGTGAGGAGCTTCCGCGCGTAGGCGCCGATGGCCATCGACACCATCTCGCCGGTCACGGCCCCCTTCGCGTCGGGAAAGCTCTTCTTCAGGGCGGCGGCGTAGGCAGGGATCGACGTCACGGTAGCGACGAGACGCTTCTCGTCGATGCCCATCGCGCTCGGCTCGGCCGCATGCGGGACGACGAGCTCCTCGAAGAGCCCTGCCCGTGCATCCCACCCCTGGGCCGACTCGGCGGCCGCGTTGAAGATGGTGGGCGCATTCCGCGGAGTCGGCTGTTTCTTCGTGCCGATCGATCGGGCGACCACGTCGGCGCCGCCTTTGGTGACGTCGTGGCAGGAGTTGCACGAGACGTCCTGGCCGGCCGACAGCCTCGTGTCGAACCAGAGCATCTTGCCGAGCTCCACCTTCTCGGGCGTGAGCGGGTTGTCGGGGCGCTCGATCGTCGACGGCAAGGGCGCGAACACCGCGAGCTGACCGGGATCGAAGGCGCGCGTCTTCGGTGCGGTCGGGTCACCGGAAGCCGATGGGGCCGGGGCCGGGGCCGGGGCGTCGGAGCGCTTCTCGCATGCGGGGACCGCCGGAGTCATCAGCAGCACGAGAAACGAAGGTACGCACGCGGCTCGCATGGGGTGGTGCCCGGAAGGATAGCAAGCTCACGCGACGAGCCTGCGTTCCGCACGCGAGGGTCAAGCTACGAGAGGCATCGAGGGCGGGTCCGCGAGGGCGAGAGCGACGAGGTCGACGACCTCCGGGTGTCGCAAAGGGAGCTCGTGAATCTTGTCCGGGAAAAACCACCGCGCCTCGAGGCTATGGTGATCCGGCCGCTGCTTCGGGGCGAGCGGACCGACGGGCTTCGCACGCAGGACGTAACGCCACCACGACGTGAGGCCCTCGCCGCGCTCGGCCGGGTACCACTGTTGCTCGACGCGCAAGAGACCGAGCGGCTCGACGAGCACGCCCGCTTCCTCCTGCGTCTCGCGGATGGCAGCCTGGCGGATCGACTCCCCCGGCTCGAGCCCGCCCGTCGGCGC
>JAYTZB010001397.1:0-5643 GCA_043742085.1 Polyangiaceae bacterium | reverse complement strand
GCCTTGTCGGGCGCGCCCTCGAGCAGCGTCGCGAACGTGATGGGCTGACCGCCGAACCGCCCCTTGGCATCGAGCAAAATTGATTCGAGGCCGCGGCGGCGCTCCGCCGCGCGATCCGGGAACAGCGTCGGCTGCACGGCGCCCGGCCCGATGTCCTGCGCGGAGACGCCGGTGAGCCGGATGCGCGCGCCGTCGAGCGGGAAGCGCTCGAGGAGCTCGAGGCTGACGTCATGGAGCGTGGTGGTGTCGCTGGCGGGCTCGCGCAGCGTCGTTCGTCGCGTGAGGAGTGTGAAGTCCGCGTACTTCAGCTTCACCACCAGAGCGCCGGCGGTGAGCCCTTGCTCCGTGAGCCGCTCCGCGACGCGCGCCGCGTGAGAGAGGAGCGTGCGACCGATCGCCTCCTTGGTGGTGAGGTCCTCGTCGTAGGTGCATTCTGCACCTATCGATTTGGCGTCGCGATCGGGCTCGACCTCGCGGACGTCGATGCCGCGCGCGAGGTTCCGCACGTCCGAGCCCCACGCGCCGAGGACCCGCTCGAGCGCCTCCGGCTGGGCGCGCGCGAGATCGCCGAGCGTCGCATAGCCGAGGCGACGGAGCGTCGGCGCGGTCTTCGGTCCGATGCCCCACATGCGCTCGAGCGGCAGCGGCGCGAGAAAGGCGGCGACGTCGGGACCGACCAGCGTGAGGCCGTCGGGCTTGTTCATTTCGCTGGCGATCTTCGCGGCGAACTTGCACGAAGCGACGCCCGCCGAGCACGTGAGGCCAGTGACCTCGAAGACGTCCTTGCGGATGCGACGCGCGATGCTCTCGCCGTCGCCGAAGAGCGAGCGGCTCCCCGTGACGTCCAGGAACGCCTCGTCGATGGAGAGCCCTTCGACGAGCGGCGTGTAGTTGTTGAAGATCCCGAAGACCTGGCTGCTCACCTCCTGGTAGCGCCCGCCCTTCGGCGACACCACGATCGCCTGGGGGCAGCGACGGAGTGCTTCTGCCATCGGCATCGCCGACTTGCAGCCGAACACCCGTGCCTCGTACGACGCCGCGGCGACCACCCCGCGACGGGCCGCGCCGCCCACGAGCACCGGCTTCCCGCGGAGCTCGGGATCGTCGTGCTGCTCGACGGACGCAAAGAACGCGTCCATGTCGATGTGGAGGATCTCGCGCAATTTCCCTGGTTCCGTGACGTCTGCCTCTTGCGGAGAATGACAAGACGACGACGCACGCGAGTCTACAAGCATACCGCCGAAAACGCGCGACCCAGGAGCCCAGGTCGCGCGTTCCGTCGTTCGGTCGCGACTACTTACTCAGCGGGTCGTCGTCCAGGCTCTTCAGGAACTTCACGACGTTCGCTCGCTTCGCAGGGTCGGTCACGAAGAACGGGTGCGGCACGGCCATCGTGCGCGCAGGATCGAGCAGCGCATCGAGCGACTTGGCCGAGTCGTCGTGCAGGAAGACCGGCTTCCGCGCGAGGTCCATCAAGAGCGGCAGCGCGCTGCCGCGGGGTTGGCCCTGGTTGCTCGCGTCGACGACGATCAGCTTGTCGTCGAACGTGCTCGGCCCGTAGTTCCGCACGGGAGCGAGGCCCGATGCGGTGCGGTCGGCCGCGACTGCGCCGGCCCACGCGGGGAAGAGGTCAGGGCGCATCGGCGCCGCGGAGTAGAGCTCGACGGTCGGGTTGTATGCCGAGACGTTCTGCGGGACGAAGATGCTCTGATCGTCGCGGTGGCAGCTCGTACACAGTTCGCGGAACGTGTTACGACCCGCGGCGATGCCGGCGGGATCCGACTTGTCGCCGCGCGGCGGCTTGAGCGTGTTGAGATAGCCGTTCATGGCGAACAGCTTCGTCTCATCGACGCGGATGCCGATCGGAGAGTCCTCGACCTTTGCGCCGGCGGTGAGACCGATCTTCGTCGAGGTCTGCGTGTCGGCGCCGTTCACCTTGCGCGTGGTCCGCGCGACGAATGGATAGCCGTTCTGTCCGCCGGCCGTCACGCCCGGGATGGTGGCGAGGATAGCGGTGTAGTTCGTGACGATCTCGAGGCCCGCGGCGCCGCCGCGTTCCATCAAGAACTTCTTGGCGCCATCCGTCGTGAGGTCGGTGGGATCGAGCAGCGCGGTGTACACGAGGTTGCCGAAGTTGTGCAGCATGTGGATCGAGGCTTCGCTGCCCCACGGCGCGCCGAGATCGGTGCGGAAGAACGGCGTGATGTGCATCGGCGCGCCGTTGCCGTCCGGCGCGTCATCGAACATGCCGATGGGATAGAGCTCGGGATCGCTGAGGTACGCGTCGACCTCGGTCTCCGTCGCGGCTGCCGAGATGAGCCCGACTCCGGGACCCTTGCGGGAGACGGACATGCCCATGTTGGCGGTGAGGTTCAGCGCGAGCGTGGGGTAGAACGCGCGCGAGTACTTGCCCGCGGCGATCGCTTTACCGACCTCGAGATCGTGGTTGGTCGGCCCGTCGACACGCTTGCCGATCGTGCCACCGCGCTTGCCTGCTGCGGGCTTGAATACGCTGCCGTCGGTGATCGAGTGGCAGAACGCACAGGTGATGCCCACGGATTCGCCGGCGTAGACGTCGGCGGTATTGATGTCGAGCTTGCCGTTCAAGGGCAGCGCGATGTTGCGCGCGGAGACGCCGACGACCGCGTTGGCCTCGATGAGCGCCTCGGTGGTGGCCGGGCTGTTGAGCGCGGGTGCCTTCGCCGGCGACAGATCGGTCTTCAGCTCGGCCGCGATAGTCGCTGCCATGGCCGGGGGCACGTTGTCGATGTCGACGCTGATGCCTAGCGCGAGCGCCTGCAGTGGTGTCACTCCCGCTTCCTTCATTCCCTGGGGAAGCTGGAGCACGTTCGTCCAGAAGCCCTCGTTGCCGAAGGTCTCGAAGCGGAAGACATCCTTGCCGACATTCACGTCGCCGGTCGGATGAACGAATTGGTTCGTGCCCTGATCGGTAGGTCCTGCGACACCCGTGAGCCCGACCGGAGGAGGCGCGTTGTCGCCTACGGCGCCGTCGCTGCTACACGCAAGCGGGACCACGGATCCGACCGCGACTGCGGCAAGCAGAGAAACCTGAAGTACGCGCGCGCGTACTACGCGTCGTCGTGAGTGATCAATCATCATCGGACTCCTTCGCAACGCACGCCCAGCTGGCGTACAGCACGCGCTGGCCGGAGCCATGCGCGTGATTCCAGTCAGCAACAAGCGGACCGCTGAACCCCTGCCGGCGGCCCCGCCAGCGCATACGTCTGCAAAGTCAGATGATTGCATCATGCACGCATCAAGGTTTCGCACGGGGCGTTCGTTTCATTCGCAAGAGTTGCCGGAACGAGCGGGACGAAGTGCCCCCCGCGACGCAGTCCTGTCACGTGACTCTCGAAGACCCGCGGTACACTCGAGGCGGTTGCATGCCGCGTCGTAAGCGAGGTGACGGAAAGGGCACTCGCTCCATGACGTCGCTCGAGCTGGAGAGCTACTGGAGCTGGCTTCCGACGTTCCGCGTCGTCGCGGAGCGCGAGAGCTTGCATGAGGCGTCGCGACTCCTCCAGCTGAGTGCCTCGTCGATCTCCCGCACCATACGACTCCTCGAGACCGAGATCGGCGCGTCGCTCTTCGCGCGCGCTGGCGGACGGCTCCAGCTCACGCCGTCGGGGCGCGACTTCCTCGAGTTCGTGCGCCGGTCGATGAGGCTCGTCGACGACGGCGCGAGCGCGCTTCGCAGCCCCGACGTCGCGCGGCCATTTCGGATCTCGATCCCCCGCGGGCTCACCGCTCTGGTGGCCATTCCGACCATCGCGCACGCTCGCGCCGCCGATCCGATGGCGTGTTTCTACGTGAGCCACGAGGGCGACGAGCGAGCGGTCGTGTCGGGGATGATCGATCTCGCGGTCGTATGCTCGACTCCGCAACCGAGCCGAGTTGTCCAGATACACGCCATCGGTGAGCTCGAAGTCGGCGTTTTCTGCGGTCGCCGCCACGCGATGTGGGCGACCACGAACGCGTCCAGCGAGGACGTGATGCGCCACCCGTTCGTCACGGCGACAGGCGATCTGATGGAGAGCGCCTGCTGGCCGCCCGAGCACGGCCGCCACGTCTCCGTCGAGCTCGGGGACATGGCGCTGCTGCAGGAGGCGTGTGTCGCCTCTCTTGGGCTCGCGGTCCTGCCCATCGCGGCCGCGCGCGAGCGGGTTGCCAGCCGAACACTCCGTCGCCTGGCCAGCCCAACGCTCGCGCGAGCGTGCCTATTTGCTCTTCGCCGACCTCCGCTGGGGGGCAGTGATCGCGCGCAAGTCGTGGTCGAGACGCTGGTCCGAGTCGTCGGCGCGCTCGCCAGTGGCTGACCACCCGCGTTCCGATTGTGAGCGCGAGCAGGGCTCATGCTGATGACGAGCCATCACGATTCGTGACAAAGAATTACAACGTTTCACGGGTATTGGACGGGGGTTTTCGCGGCCCGAGCGTCGATACGTTATGAAGTTCGAAGTGACCAGCGTAGCCGTACGGCGAGGACGCGTTCGCGTCGTGATGTTCGTGATGGCGGTCCTTGCGATCTTCCTCGCAGGGCCCGCCGCGCACCATGCGCGCGCGACGACGTTGCTCCTCTCCTTCTCCGATCCGCAGGCGAAGCCGGTGGTCACCGAGGAGGTGCTCACCATCGACGTGCCGGCATCCAAGGCCGGAGCCGCGCGCACGGTGAAGGCGCGCATGTTCTCGCCGCCGGGTGGGACGCCGAAGGATCGTCCGGCGGTCGTCCTCGTACACGGCGTGCAGTACCTCGGCATCGAGGAGCCGCGGCTCCAGCGCTTCGCGAAGTCGGTGGTCAGCGCAGGCATCGTGGTGCTCACGCCGCAGGTCGACGAGCTCGCGGACTACGAGGTGTCGGCGCGATCGATCGAGACCGTGGGCGCGGCCATCCAGGCGCTGCGCGCGCGGACCGGCGGCTTCGCGAAGGTGGGTCTCATGGGAACCAGCTTCGGTGGCGGCGTCTCGCTGCTCACGGCTGCCGATCCGCGCTTCGCCGACGATGTCGCGTTCGTCGTCGCCATCGGCGCCCACGATGATCTCGCGCGGGTCTCGGGCTTCTTCGCGAACGACGCGATCGAGGAGGTCACCGGAACGATCAAGAAGCTCCACGCGCACGGCTACGGCGCGACGGTTCTCGTCTACACTCACGCCGAGGACTTCTTTCCCGCAGAGGACGTGCCCGGTGCGCGCGATGCGCTCCGGGCGTGGCTGCACGAGAAGCGCGACGCGGCGCGCGAAGCTGCGCAGGCGCTGACGCCGGCGTCGAGAGCGAAGCTCGACGTGGTCTTCGGACCGGACATCAGCGCGCTCCGTCCGGAGCTGCTCGCGATGATCGAGCGGCATCGTGAGGACATGAAGACCGTATCGCCGCACGAGCGCCTCGCCGGTCTGCGCGCGCACGTCTACTTGCTGCACGGCGAGGGTGACACGGTGATCCCTGCGACCGAGACGATGTGGCTCGCGCAGGATGTCCCGGCGACGTCGTTGCGCGCGGTCCTGGTCAGCCCGGCCATCGAGCACGTGGAGCTGAAGGACCCTTCGCTCGGCGATCAATGGTCGCTCGTCCATTTCATGGGCGACGTGATCGGCGAGGCGGAAGCGGCCCGCTGACCCGCGATTCCT
>JAYTZB010001396.1:0-1906 GCA_043742085.1 Polyangiaceae bacterium | reverse complement strand
CTCCTGCACGCCCTCGGTGATCGCGGGATGGGGGTGCACGCAGTGATCGATGTCGTCGAGCGTCGCCTCCTGATCGATGAGGAACGCGATGCCCTGGATGGTGCTCGACGCTTCGGGACCCACCACGCGGAGGCCGAGGATGCGATGCGTGTCGGGAGCCGCGAGCAGCTTGATGAAGCCGCGCGTCTCACGCATGGCGATGTTGCGGCCGATGAGCCGGTTCGCGACGACACCCACGCGGTAACGGATCTTCTGCTCGCGCGCCTTGAGCTCGTTGAGACCGACGCTCGCGACCTCGGGCTTGAGGAACATGATCGCCGAGAGCGCCTCGTAGCGAATGGGCCGCGGTTCGAGGCCGAACATGGCCTCCACTGCGTACCGTCCCTCGAGCTCGGCGACGTTGACGAGCGCGATGTCCATCGTTGCGTCGCCGGCCGAGTAGATGTGGGGCACCGACGAGCGCGTGTTCTCCACGACGACGCCGCCGCCCTTGTCGAGCTTCACGCCGGCCGCCTCGAGACCGAGGTCGCTCGTCGCGGGGCAGCGTCCCACCGAAACGAGCGCGCGCTCGACGCGGATGGTCTCCGCCTTCCCGTCGGCATTGGTGATGACGTACTCGACCTTGCCGTCGATCACCTTCAGGCTCTCCAGCTTCGAGGCGCGGTGGATCACGACGCCCATGGACTCGAAGCTGGAGGCGACCTCCTCGCCGACGTCCTCGTCCTCGAACGGCAGGATGCGCGGCTGGCGATCGATGATGTGGATCTTGGTCTTGGCGAAGTTGGCGAAGATGGTCGCGTACTCGCAGCCGATGACACCGGCGCCCACGATGACCATGCTCTCGGGAAAGGCCGGGAAAGCCTCGATCTGATCGCTGGTCACGACGAGGTCGCCGTCCACGGGAATGCCGTCGGGAATCCGCGGGCGAGAGCCCGTGGCAAGCATGAAGTACTTCGCTTCGATGACTTCGATGGTGCCGTCGAGGCGCTTCACCTCGAGCTGGTGCGGCGAGAGGAAGCGCCCTGAGCCGCGGACGAGCGAGACCACGCCGCCGTTCTCGGAGGGAGCTGCGAGCGTGGCGAGCTGCCGGTCGAGGAGCGAGCGGCGCTCGGCGACGGCGGTGCGCACCGACTCGATGACGTTCGGGTACGACACGTCGAGGCCGCCGGTGGCGCGATAGCCGCGATCCGTGCGCGCTGCGACCGAGTAGTCGTTGGAGAGATGCCACATCGTCTTCGACGAGAGCGCGCCCGCGTGGATGCCGGCGCCACCGACCTGGCCGCGCTCCACGATCACGACGCGCTTTCCGAGATCGTGCGCGCGCATGGCCGCCGCATATCCGCCGGGGCCCGCGCCGAGCACGCACAGATCCCATCCCGTGCTCGTCATGCCGTCTCCCCTCGTCGCACCTGGCGCGCCATGATTTTCGGTCCCAGGATACGGCCCTGCCCGCTGCTACGATAGCCCCGCTTGGAGACGCAGACCTTCACGCTCGATGACGATGCCTTCGCCGGCGACCCCGCGTGGAGGGTGGTGCGGACGTTGCGCGACGGGTCGGTGATCACCATCCGGCCGATCCAGCCCGAGGATCGCGAGGAGCTCCGGCGCGAGTTCGCCCGCACGTCTCCCGAGACTCGCTACCTGCGCTTCCTCGGAGTCGTCGGTGAGCTCACCGAGCAGATGCTGACGTATCTCACGCGCGTCGACCAGCACGACCACATCGCGCTGGTCGCGACCATGACGTCGCCCGATCTCAAGTCGGAGCGTGGCGTCGCCGTGGGCCGTGTCATCCGCTTGAAGAAGGACCCCCACGTCGCCGAAGCCGCCATCACGGTCGTCGACGACATGCACCGGCTCGGGATCGGCTCGGCGCTCGCCTTCGAGATGGCGCGCGCCGCGAAGGCGC
>JAYTZB010001395.1:0-1636 GCA_043742085.1 Polyangiaceae bacterium | reverse complement strand
TAGCCAGCCGTCTCGAAGGAGCGCTGCGGTCTCCTCGACGGCGCCATAGTAGCCGGGCGTCAGAGCGATTCCCGGACAGGTGAGTTCCATACCGAGATCGACGTTCGCACGGTCGAGGGCCGCGACGGCTGCCGGCGCGCGGGCGCGGCGTCCATCTCCGCCGTGGTGCCCTACTTCGGCTATGCGTGGCAAGACAAGAGGAAGCACCCCGGCGCGATACGCGGGCATGACCTCACGAGCTGAACCGAAGGGTTAGGGCGCACCGCCGTGCGACGATCAGCGCGCACTACGTCTCGCGCCGAGGAGGTATCCGACGACCGCGATGATCGGATGGATAATGAGGGTCAGAGCGAGACTGGTCACGATGAGCAGCAGCGTCGGGCGCGTCCAGATCGCCACGAGCGGCCAGGCCGTCGTCATGAGATCTATCTGGTCCCATGTCCAGAAGAGGAGGCGGAGCAGAGGGTGGCGCGCAGTTCTGCCGGATCGAATGTCGAGGCGCCGCTTCACGAAGGAATTCGGGAGCTCGCCGAGCATCGCGCCGCCTCCGATCGCAACGCCGAGCAGGACCGCATTCGCGCCGGCGTAGTCGACCACGGCAAGAGAGCCTGCTCGCGCGCCCACGACATGCTTCTGGACGACAACGGTCGCCACCGAGCCGATGACCGCGACCAGGACGCCCCGCCATGTCTTGCCGTCGCCGAAGAGGCGCCGGCCGCCAAGCAAGGCGCCCGCGTCGATGGGCCTCGCGAGTCGCGCGAAGAGGTCGCAGCGCTCGACGAGGGCCGAGAGCGCCACCGAAGCGAGCAGCGGAGCGAAAAGATAGAGCGCCTGCGCGGCCGCCCATGCGACGTTCACGCGCTCGCTCGGTTGACCTGTTCAGAAACCGTCCTCATGAGCACCCGATGGCAACGTGCGTCCTCGCGAGGGGGGACACGCCGGCGTCCGCGCGAGCAATCGTCCGACTTCCCATCGTCGTCACTGAACCAGATCGAGACGGTTCCACCCCTTGCCCTCATTTGCGTGAGCGCGCGGTCGGCGAGCGACACGAGATCATGACGCAGGTGCGCGCCCGCGCGGCCGCCGGCGGTCAGAACGAGATGCGCGCGTCGTGCTCGGCTCAAGTGCGCGAGGATGACGTCCGCGAGCTTCGCACGCGCAGACGCGGTGCTGCCGTCCGAGGACCCACCACAAGCAAGCAGTGCGAAGCCGATCCCGCGGCCCGTGGTGTCGAGTTCCGACAATCGCGCTGCGGTGCGCTCGACGAGCTCGCCAGCCGACTCGGCCGCTTGCTGCGTGATGAAGACCCTCTGCGGCGCGGACTGGTCCAGCGTTCGGGAAGGAAGTCGGCCTCCGCGCTCGAGCAGGACCAACGCCGAGGGCCTTCGATTCGGGGGAAGCATGGCGGGCCGGACGCAGGAAGGAGGCCAGCCAGCCAAGCGACGTTGGCTCTGAAGGACACATGCGGGGGAGCGCAACCGGTTCGTCTCTCTCCTGTGGAGAACGTGTGCTCGAGCGAGCGGAACATGATGGAATCGTGCGCTCTTGATCTCGGGAGATCCTCTTTGCGCGGCCGTGCAGATCCTGCGCCGCGTGCGGTCCGCGGCTGCTCGTGGGCGTCGTCCACCTGCGGCCA
>JAYTZB010001394.1:0-1544 GCA_043742085.1 Polyangiaceae bacterium | reverse complement strand
TCGCAGACGATGGTCGACCTCCTCGGTGCCGCGAAGGTCCCGGTGGTGCCCACCGTCCTCAACGCCATCCCGTCGTTCATCCGCGATCAGGTCCTCGGGTACATCGACGACCACATCGTCAAGTCGCTGTACCAGAGCGTGCCGTTCGCTCAGAACCTCACCAGCATGCTCGACGACCTCGCGACCATCACCACGAAGTTCGAGCTCGTCACGAGCCTCGACCTCCCCGTCGGCGATGCCATCGGCGATTCGTCGGCCTCGCACACGTTCGCGGGCATCGCGTACACGTGGAACGAGAAGCGGAACGTCATCCACGCGCCCGACGTCCTCAAGTCCCTCGAGAAGCAGCCCGTGCGCGCCAACGCCGTCTCGCTCGAGAAGCGCTCGCCCGAGCTCGAGTCGGCACGGCTCAAGCTGGGCGACCACATGTTCAACGTCCCGATCGGCTCGTTCGCCGTGCTCGCCGCCGACAAGCTCGTTCAGGAGAAGCTCGGCGCGGCCGATCTCCGCGCGGCGTTCGGCAAGGTCATCGACTGCGCCGCGCTCGCCGACGATGTCTCGAAGCGCTGCGTCGACCCGCCCGGACCGGGCAAGATCTGCGTCGACCACAAGAGCGAGATCGAAGGCCTCTGCAACGCCGGGCTCGACGTGCTCGTCGGGACGCTCCAGAGCCAGATCAAGCGCCTCGACTTGCCGCTCCTCCACATGAAGGAGGGCGAGGCCCAGATGTGGGACGCGCCGGTCGCGAAGGGCCCGCTCGATGCCACCATCGATCGCATCGACCACGGCTACTGGACCGCGACGGTCAACGTCGGCAAGACCGAGAAGACCATCCTCGCCACCTTCATCGGACGCCGCACCGGAGACGTCGCTGCCCCGTCGCGCTAAGCTCCGTCCATGACCAAGTGGGCGTACAAGCGCATCACCTTCGACATCTTCGAGATCACCGAGAACGAGTTCGAGGCGAAGCTCAACGACGTCGGACGAGAGGGCTGGGAGCTCATCTCCAGCTTCGATCGCGAGCGAGGAGGCAACTCGAAGGAGTGCTTCTTCATCTTCAAGCGCGCCCTCGACTGACGCAGAGCTTGCTAGGCTGCGGCGAGGTGTGACGGACCGATGAGCGCGCTGCGGGGCTTCTTCGACATACGGCAGGGAGAGCGACGCAACACACTTGCAGCGTTCGCGACCCTGCTCGCGATCACGACCGGCCACACCATGCTGGAGACGGCGCGCGACGCCTTCTTCCTCGCCAAGATGCCGGCCTCGCGCCTGCCGGTGATGTACCTCGCGATCGTCGTGCTCGCGCTGGGCCTCTCTCAGATCAAGGCGGCACGCGCCGACAGCAAGTGGGGCGTCGCAGGATCGCTGGTGGTCGCGGCAGTGATCACCGCCGCCTTCTGGACGATGATGCTCGGCGGCAAGCCGACGCACACGGTGCTCTACGCGCTCTACGTGTGGACGGGTCTCTTCGGTTCGTGGGCGATGCTCCAGGTGTGGACGCTGCTCGGTCGCGTCCACACCATGACGCAGGCGAAGCGGCTCTA
>JAYTZB010001393.1:0-4001 GCA_043742085.1 Polyangiaceae bacterium | reverse complement strand
ACGCGGCGCTTCGAGAGGCGCTCCTCGGCCTCGTAGACCTTGCCCATGCCGCCCTCGCCGATGAGGCGCTTGACGAGGTATTCGCCGATCCGATCCATCTGTCGCTCCACGGCAGGCACGGTCCCGGAGACCCGATCGCCCTGCCAGAAAGGTTCTACGGACGAGCCCCCGCCGGGATCTCCGTCATGTTTCCGATCGTTGCGATCCGCGCGTTCGTTGCGGGTCGTCCTCAACGTACCGCACGTCGCGCAGGGCTCGTCGGCGAAGCGGTGGACGATGGACGGCCGTGTGTGCGTCTCTTCGATGGGTCCGTGAGCTCGCGTTGCCATGAGAAAGTCGTCCTCTCGAACGCTCGTATCGACGCGCGGACAGGGACGAAGTTTCCCGCGCTCGCAAAGAACGCTCGGACGCCTCTCCTCCTTACGGTGGAAACGGTGGAAGTACGGTTACTCGAGGACCGTTCGCGTGGGACCGCCCGCCGTGACCACGGCGACGATGTCCTGGTGATCGAACGCGAGCACCGCCGGCATGTCCTCCAGGGTGAAGAGCTTCGCCTCGCGGATCTCGAGCGGGTTCTTCGGGGCCTTCTTCGGCGGCTCGACGATGCACTCGACCCCGATGGTCACGGCGTGGAAGCGCGGATCGCGCGACGGCCTGGACCAGGCGCCCAGCACCCGCACCAGCTCGAGGTCGACGACGCCAGCCTCTTCTTCGAGCTCGCGATCGAGCGCGACACGCAGCGTCTCTCCCCACTCCAGCGTGCCGCCGGGAAGGCCCCACGTCCCGGTATCGGCGCGACGGATGAGGAGGATGCGACCGTCACGCGTGCGTGCCACCGCCGTGATGCCGATCACCGGCCTCTTCAGGATGTGACGCGTCGCCTCGTGGACGATGCCGTAGGCCGCCTTCGGGAGCCAGGAGAGGAGCACGCCGTCACCGTAGCGTGAGAACTGTGGTAAATCGCGCGCCATGAAGCTCGTCACGTACACGCACGGTGCGATCGCCCGGCCCGGCCTGCTCGTGTCCGCGCAGAACCCGTCCAGCACCGACGACGCGTCCGGCGCGGTGGTCCTCGATCTCCTCCGCTCGCTCGCCTGGATCGACGGCAAGACCAGCGGCGCACCGAAGAGCGAGCGGCCGCTCGTCGAGAAATTCGGCGACTCGGTGCTCGGCTTCATCGAGCGCGCGCGCGATGCACGTCCGCTCGCCGTCGAGGCCATCGCCGCCCATGCACGAGGCGAGCTGCCGGCGAAGACCGACGCCGGCGCGATCGCCATGCCGGCGAGCGAGGTCACGCTGCTCGCGCCCATCCCTCGTCCGCCTTCGATGCGTGACGGCTACGCGTTCCGCCAGCACGTCGAGACGGCACGGCGGAACCGCGGCCTCGAGATGATCCCCGAGTTCGATCAGTTCCCGGTCTTCTACTTCACGAACCACCAGGCCGTGATCGGCCCCGGCCCGCTCGCCGTGCGGCCCAAGCACCTCGAGCGTCTCGACTACGAGCTCGAGGCCGCGATCGTGGTGGGCCGAGAGGCACGCGATCTCACCGCTGCCAACGCCGACGAGGTGATCTTCGGCATGACCATCATGAACGACTTCTCGGCGCGCGCGCTCCAGATGCAGGAGATGCTGCTCTCGCTCGGCCCCGCCAAGGGCAAGGACTTCGCGACCGGCCTCGGGCCCTACCTCGTGACGATGGACGAGCTCGAGGACCGCACCGTGAAGACGCCGCGCGGCAACACGTTCGACCTCGGCATGCGCGCGTTCGTGAACGGCGAGAAGCTGTCGCAGGGCAACGTGAACGACATGACGTGGACCTTCGCGCAGATCCTCGAGCGCGCGAGCTACGGCGTCTCGCTCTTCCCGGGCGACGTCATCGGCTCGGGTACCTGCGGCACGGGCTGCTTCCTGGAGCTCAACGGCTCCAAGATCACGAAGGACCAGTGGCTGAAGCCCGGTGACACCGTCGTGCTGGAGATCGATCGTCTCGGCCGCCTCGAGAACACCATCGTCGCATCTTGAGTCTACGTCTCGCCCGACGCGGCTAGCTCGTCGAGGAACGAGAGGGCTCGGCGCAGGGGCCAGCACGTGATCCAGCTGGCCTCGTCGAAGCCGGCGACCCAGCCGAGGTGACCGCCGTGCGGCGTCAGCTCGATGCGCACCGCAGGCGACGCCTTCGCCAGCCACGGGCGGACCGTCGAGCCGGGGACCATCGGGTCGTCGTCGGCGTGGAGGAGGAGCGTCGGGACATGGATGCGATCGAGCCAGGGGCCGGGGCTCGCCGCCGCGTAGTAGGCGTCGACGTCGCTGAAGCCGTGCATCGGCACGATGATCGTCGAGTCGTAATGGCGGAACGTGCTCATGCGCTTCACGTCGCGCGGACGGTAGTGCGCGCTCGCGGGATGCTGCGTGGCGAAGTCGCGAGCGCCGTTCGAGAGCCCCCGCAGCACGTGGAAGCGATACGGAAGCCGCGCGGTCGTGTCCATCCATGCGCCGACGCGCGTGTAGTCGAGCGGCGCGGAGATGCTGACCACCGCGCGTAGCGCCTCGGGCACGGACGCACCGAGCTCACCCGCGAGCTTCAGCGCCATGCTGCCGCCGCCGGAGAAACCGAGGAGCACCACGCCGTCGACGCGTGGATCCTTCGCGAGCTCCTCCACCACCACCCCCAGGTCCGCCGAGAGCCCTGCATGATAGAGCGAGGGCGCATCGGGGATGCTCTCCCCTGCGCCGCGCAGATCGAGGCGAATCACATGATGACCCGCGCGATGCAGCGCCACGGCCGCGCGCACCACGTAACGCGACGCGCTCGAGCCGCCGATGCCGTGCACGACCACCACCGCGAGCCGTCGCGCCACCGCGCCATCCTCGCCGGTCGCCCACCATGCGGAGGCATGCAGGGCGTGCGAGCGCGACTTCTCCCCTTTCACGCCGTCGATGCGGAGCGGCAAGCGGAGCGCTTCGGTGTCCATCGCAGCGTGCGAGCTGGGCGGTGAGAAGAACGGAGCCGCGGCGCCGAACGTCTGGAGATGGGCGCTGCGCAGCCAGCGCGGAAGATGAAAGTCGCGTGCGTGCATCGACGCCGCGTTCGTAGCCGGCTGCGGGCAGCGGAGCAACCGAGGCGTCTCGTCGGCGCCACTGCCCCGCGGGTTAGGCAACCGGTTGCGTGATCCGTCGCAGATCTCTAGTGTGCGCGCGATGACGCGGTCGTTTCGCTCACGGCATTCCACGACCGCCGCGCTCGCCGCGCTCGCCGCGCTCGCCGCGCTCGTAGGCCTCCCGCTCCTCGCGAGCGCATGCAGCAGCGGTAGCGCGCGGCCGAGGGACATCGCGGGCGACCGCCGCCCGCGGCGCGACGACGTCGACGGGTCGACGGACGGCGGCGCATCCGGGATGGTGCCCGAGCCGCCGCCCGTCTCGGTGCAGCCGACGGTCAACGCCAACAGGCCGCGGCTGGTCGTCCGGGCGAGCACACGTGCGCTCGCCGTCGACGCCACCAATCTCTACTACGGCGACAGCGAGGACGACGGCATCTACTCCATGCCGAAGGCGGGTGGCGAGCCGGTGCGCCTGGCTCGCCATGCGCCGGTCGCGGGTGCGATGGCGCTCGACGGCGACTCCATCACCTGGATCGGCAGCCCCGGCGACGCGGTGCTCCGCGTGCCGTTGCGCGGCGGCGTTCAGCCGACCACCCTGCGCGATCGAGGCATCTTCTCCGACGTCGCGACCTCGAAGGGCGACGTCTTCATCGTCGAGGCCCTCGGCGCGGGCGGCGCGCTCCTGCGCGTGTCGGGAGGAACGACCACCCGCGTCGCCGCGTTCGACGGCCCACCGCGCGTGGTGATGACCGACGCCACCCACGCGTACGTCATCACGCCCACGAGGATCCTGCGCTCGGCGTATCCGAAGGGCGAGCTCGAGACGGTCGCGACGGGCACTGCGTTCGGCAGCGCCGAGATGGATGACACGCACGTCTACGTCGTCGCCATGGTCGATCGGTC
>JAYTZB010001392.1:0-1505 GCA_043742085.1 Polyangiaceae bacterium | reverse complement strand
GGTCATCTCGGTCTCGATGCCGAGCTTGCGTACGAAGCACTCGAGCGAATCGGCGCCGCCGGTGGTGATCGCGATCTTCGGGATGTCGCCCTCCGCCTTCGTGCGCGGGAGGCGGGTCGTGCCGTCGGCGAGCCTCGTGTCGGCGCACATGCTCACCTTGCCGGCCGGGATGGTGACCTTGCGTCTCCAGCGACCGACCTGCACGACGACCGGGACGTCGACGCCGACGGGGACGTTCTTCAGCGTGAAGTTGCCCGTCGCGTCGGTCAGCGCCGTCGCGATCGGCGAGCCCGAAGGCGTGGTCCCGCACTTGTCGCAGGTGATGCCCTCGACGAACGGCGTGAGCGGCGCGTTCGGGATGTAGACGATCGCGTTGTAGAGCGGCACGGTGCCGGAAGGGTCGAAGACCTTGCCGGAGAGCGAGGTCGTGCCCGTCGCGCCACAGTAGACCTGGCTGCACTCGAGACCCTGGCACTGCGGCCCCGAGTCGGAGCTCGGGCCGAAGTCGTTGGTGCTCGGCGGATCCGAGGGCGGCGGATTGGCGAATTCCGAGCTCGACGAGCCACAACCCACGGCGAGGACGCCGAGCGAGAACGAGACCGCGACGATGGTTCGAAGCCGTGCCATCAGTGCACCGGCTTCGGGCGACTGATGGTGTTGGAGTCGAAGGTCACCGAGCCGGTCTGCGTGAGGAAGCGGCCATCCATCGTTGCGCCGGTCTGGACGCTGATCGAGATCTGCGTGAGGAAGTTACCGACCATCACCGAGCCCACGCCGATGGTCGCGGACGTGCCCACGTTCCAGAACACGTTGTCGTGCCTCGCGTTGCCGATGAGCGTCACCTTGCGTCCGACGTTGGAGACGAACGTAGTGCCGATCTGGAAGACCCAGATCGCATCCTCGTCGCCCAGGGCATCCAGCATGAGATCGCCGGAGGTCAGCTCGATGGAGGTCGCCGAGACGTACAGCCCCGGCGTGAGCGTCTTGCCACCGAGGTCGCCGGAGAGCGGGATCGGCGCGCCGCTCTTGCCCGCGGCGTCGGCGTAGGCGTCGTTGAGGTCCTTCTTGGCCTGCGCGGCGACGGCGTCCGTGTCGTGGACCACGCCGTTCACGATGCCCGGCGGAAACCCGGTGATCCCCGAGCCGGGATAGAGCCCGACGTTGCCGTTGATGACCGTGAAGCCAGTGTTCGTGATGGTCTCTCCGGACAGCACCACGAAGCTCCCCGCGGTCCCGAGGGTCACGTACGTGACCACCTTCCCGTCGGGCAGGGTCTTCCCTCCGTCGTGCTGGATGGTCGCGTCGAGGTCGTCCACGGCAGCCTCGGGGCTGCCTGGAGCGGCGGCGTCCATGTCGGTTGCGAGGCTCGTGTCGAGCGAGCTGCCAGCGCCAGCATCGAGATCGACGCTCCCGACCTCGCCGGGCGCTGCGTCCGATCCGCAGCCTGCCGACGCGAGCGCGCCAAGGAGCGCGACGGCCGCAAGCGTGCACGAGACGGTTAAAAG
>JAYTZB010001391.1:0-2013 GCA_043742085.1 Polyangiaceae bacterium | reverse complement strand
CCACACGAACGCGGCCTCGATGGCCGCCTCCTGACGCGGTCCCGTCTGGATCAGCTGAGGTCCGAGGTCGAAGATCACGAGCTCGATGGTCATGAGGATCTTCTAACGCCCTCGTGTGATGCGAAGACGGCGGGCGAGCAACGTCTTCGCACCAGGCTGCTCAGTCGAGCTGCGATTCGATCCACGCCAGGGCGGCGAGCAACGGCAGGCGCGCGCGATCGGTGGTCACGATCTCCATGTGACCGGGGGCACGGCGGCCGTCGTCGCTGCGCGCGATGCGGAGCATCTCGAGCGGGCCCGAGCAGCGGCGCGCGAAGGCCTCGGCCGATGCCGGGTGACACGTGACGTGGTCGTTTTCGCTCGAGACTGCGCACACGGGAACGACGACGCGCTCGAGCGACGCGAGGTAGTCGTCGGCTCCGTCGGCGCTCTTCCAGGCTCCGCCGCGCATGAAGCGCAGGAGATCGCTGACGAACGCGCCGGAAGCGTCGTCGCTGCCGAGGTGCATGCGGCGCGCCGGCAGGCGGCCCAGGCGCGCCACCGACTCCTCCATCACGCGGCCGAGCGCGAGCTTCACTGCCCACCGCGCACGCGAGGTCTCGAGGTCCCGGATCCAGACGTTCGCGGCGATGGCGATGATGCCGTCGGCGGCGATCTTGCCCGTGCCCTGCGCGGCGAGCGCGATGTGACCGCCCAGCGAGTGACCGACCACCAGCACGGGGCGGTCCTCGCTCCGCGCGCGCGCGCATTCGTACACCGCGGGCAGATCGCGACGCACGAGGTCGTCGTAGCTCCACTCGGGTGCGCCGCGCGGGAGGGTGCTCTCGCCGTGTCCGCGGAAATCGAACGCGATGGTGCGGAACCCAGCTGCGGCGTAGGCGTGCGCGAGGCCAGGACGCTCGCGGCGCCCGAACTCGCTCTTGCGCGCGAACATGGCGTGCGCCATCACGCACGTGCCACGCAGGACGATGCCCTCGGGCGGGTCATGGAGGATCGCGCGGAGCGCGACGCCGTCGGCGGTGCGGATCTCGAGCTCCTCGAACGAGGCCCGTGGCGCGTGCCATTCGCGGCGCTTCTTCTTCGGTCGAGGTCCGGCCGAGACCGTCACTCCGCTGCCGCCCTCGCGCGGTCCGCGATCTCGAGGACGCCCTCGCGGGTCCGGCGAACGACAGCGAGCGCGTTCACCACACGCCTTCGTACCGGCACCTTCGCCGCCCGTCCCTCGGACGGGAACAACAGCTCGCAGAGGCCATGAAAAAGCTTATTTACAGGGGGATCGGCAGGCCAGCCGGGAAAGTCCTGCCGCATCGATTCCTGCACGTCCATCTGCTTGCGAAACCCGATGGCGAGGATGTCGCGCGGGTCGACGCCGATGGTGAGGAGATCGTCCTCCATCGCCTTGAGCGAGAAGACCGATGAGGCGAGCAGCTCGAGCTGGAAGAGCGCGACGCCGATCTTTTCCGGGATCGACAACTTCGCCATGAGCGCCGGCACGAGCTGCGTGCCGAGGCCCACGTGCCGAGCCTCGTCGCGCTCGTAGTACGGCAGGAGATCGGCGAGCACCGGCTCGACGCGCAGCTCGCGCACGTGCTGGAAGAGCGTGAGCGCGATGGTCTCGATGGTCAGCTGCATGCCCAGCAGCTTCTTCGTCAGGTCCTTGGTGCCGAGCGTCATCTCGACGACGCGCCGTGACCAGAAGTCCATCGGCGGAGGCGCGTGCCCGAGGAGCGCGAGGTACTCGTGCATCACGTAGAAGTGACGGGCCTCGTCGTGGACCTGACTCGCGGCGGCGAGCTTCGGCTCGAGCTCGACGAGCTGATCCGTGAGCTGCGCGCTGATCTTCCACGCGGCGAGCTCGCCCCACATGATGATGGAGAAGATGCGCGACAGCGCATGACGCTCGCGCTCCGGCAGATGAGGGGCACCGTGCCGCTTCACGAGGTCGGCAAGCACCTCGCGGCCGTCCCAGATGCGCTCCTGACCGACGTGATAGATGCTCTCGAGCCGCCGGGC
>JAYTZB010001390.1:0-2800 GCA_043742085.1 Polyangiaceae bacterium | reverse complement strand
CGGCGTGCCTCGCGGTCGGCGAGCCCGGGCGTCAGCTCGAACATGTCGAACGGGAGTCCGTGTGGATCGCGCCGGCCAGCGCTGCGTCGGAGTCGGCCGAGGAAGCCCATGCCCTCGATTCTAGCAGCCGGGCGCGTGATCCATGCTTTCGGCGGCCGAACCACGGTACGCTCGGGGAATGACGGGCCAAGACTGGCTCCTCTTCTCAACCTTGCTCGTGGTCGTGGCATCCGTGGCTTACGCGCTCGGCGCGCGACGTCGCGAGGACACGGCTGCGGCCGGCGCGAAGCCCGACGCGACGAAGGCAAAGGGCCGCGCGAAGACTGACGCCGTCGTGAGTGCGGGGAAGGCCGACGATGCCAAGGTCGCCGTGGCCGAGAAGGCGGAGAAGCCCGAGAAGGCCGCCGCAGCCGAGAAGGCCGAGCTGCCCGCCATTCCCAAGCTCTTCGACCGCGAGGACGACGACGCCGACATCACGCGTGTCGGTAGCCTCGGCGTCCCTCCGCCTCGGACCATCCTCCAGCCACCGGTCATCCTGATCGACCAGGACGACGTCGGCGCGGGCGACGCTGCGAGCGACCACCCGTACTTCCTCGTCAGCGCCACGGCGCAGACGGACACCGGTCTCCGACGCAAGCACAACGAGGACAGCTTGCTCGTCAATCGCGAGCAGAACCTGTTCGTCGTGGCCGACGGCATGGGCGGGCACAACGGCGGTGAGCTCGCGAGTCGCCTCGCCGTCCAGGCCATCGAGGACGCGTTCGGTACCCGGACCTTCGAGGGCGAGCCGCACGCCGACATCCCCATCGAAGCCAGCGAGCTCGCGCGCGCGATGCAGATGGCCAACGCGACCATCTACGAGATGGCGAAGAGCAAGCCCGAGCTCGACGGGATGGGCACGACGCTGTGCTGCGCGCGCTTCTCGCCGAACAAGCGCCGCATGCACATCGGGCACGTGGGCGACAGCCGTTGCTACAGGCTGCGCAACGGCGTCTTCACCCAGCTGACGGCCGACCACACCATGGCCGACCTCGGCCTGACCGGGCCCGAATCGGCGAACCTCAGTCGCGCGGTCGGCATCTGGGCGGCCGTGCCCATCGACGTGATCGTCGCGGCCCCTTCACCCGACGACGTCTACATTCTCTGCTCGGACGGGCTGACGAAGATGCTCGACGACGACCGCATCGCGCACGTGCTCCGCACCGAAGAGGACGCGCAGGCCGCTGTCGACCGGCTGATCTTCTTTGCCAATGCCAAGGGCGGCAAGGACAACATCACCGTGATCCTGGTCCGCGTGGTCGACCCCGGCACCTCGGCGACGACGTAAGCGCGGGCCGCGCTCACTCGAGCGGGAGGACCCAGGCGTCGGCGCCGACGTCCAGGCCGAGCGCTCGGGCAGCCGACGCGCCGAGCGCGCAGGTATCGCCGGGGCGCTCCTCGAACGGCGCGAGCATCGCGCGGAAGAACGGCGGTCC
Organism: Polyangiaceae bacterium; assembly: GCA_043742085.1. GTDB lineage: Bacteria > Myxococcota_A > Polyangia > Polyangiales > Polyangiaceae > Labilithrix. The sequence continues at coordinate 1,325 of JAYTZB010001390.1, read as the reverse complement.
GGCCGGCTCGACGGCGACCACGGCGCGCTTCCGCTTCTCGGGGGGCAGGTCGGCGAGCGTGTCGTCGTCGATGAGCGCCGCGATGTGGAAGCGACGCGAGCTGACGACGAGGCTCACCTCGTCGGTCATGGCCGTGAAGTGCGGGCCGCCGTCGAAGGGATCGATGCGGTCGGCGTAACGGAAACCGATGCGACGGAGGAGCTTCTCCACGCCCCGCGTCTGCGCGCCGACCTTGCCGATGACGCTCTGCGCGTCCTTGGGAAGGAGCGACGCGTAGATGGTGCCCTCGGGGAAGAGGCCGCGGATGAACTCCTTGTTCTTGCGCGAGAGCTTGTCGGCCTCGGCGTACGTCATGCCGGTAAAATGGCTACCGATCGCGTCCCAGAGGTGCGAGGTGCCGTCCTTCTCGAGCGGCGGGAGCAGCTCGGCGAGCACCTCGTCGCGAAACCACTCGCGGTGCATCTTGATGAAGAGAAAGCGCACGTACGACAGGAACGTGCCGAGGCGCTCGGGCACGCGGCGATACGTGGGGTCGAGGACGAGGCCGCCGATCTCGGTCGGGCCGTTGTACGAGTAGCCGATCTTCAGGATGGTGTGCTCGAAGTGCTTGTCGAGCGTCTGCGAGTAGCGCTCCTCGTCGATGACGTCGAGATAGATGTAGGGCGCATCCTTTCGACCGAGCTGCGCGAACACCATCGAGGTGCCGATGATCTGTCCCGTCTCGCGCTCGACGAGCACGAAGACGTACTGGCGCCGCTTGGGATCCTTGGTGGCCTGAGTGAAGCTCTTCTGCGAAGCGTCGAGGATCTGCCGGACGCCCTCCTCCTCTTCGGGGAGGTTCACGGTGTTCAGATGCCGCGAGATGCGGAGGATCTGCTCCTCGTCCTCGATCAGCGAGCCGCGGATCTCGTAGAGCGGCTCGCGTGCGGCGGTCTCCATGAGCGCGTCGGGGGTTGTACCACGGGCCCCGACGCGGGGGGCGCCTACGGCTTCCAGCGATAGACGACCTTCTCGTAGGCGTACTTGCCGACCGCGAAGAAATCCGCCGTGAATCCCGCACGGATCTGGCCCTCGAAGCCGACCTGGTCCTCGTCGAGCGTCGCGCTGCCGACCGCGGCGATGTAAGGCCCCGCGACGCCGGCGACGAGCGCTTGCAGCTCGATGCGAGGGACGCCGCACTCGAAGGAGCCCGCGAGCGTCGGGCTGACGCCGATCCTGGCCACCTTGAAGTCGCCCGTGGCCTCACCGGGAAAGGCGCCCTCCGTCACCCACTCCGACGGCGGCGTCGTCACGCTCGGCCGGATGTACGCCGACGCGGCGACCGT
>JAYTZB010001389.1:0-2429 GCA_043742085.1 Polyangiaceae bacterium | reverse complement strand
GCCAGCACCCGCAGCGCATCGAGCTGCTCGGTGACCACCATGGTGCCGAGCTCGGCGGTGTTGTTCGCGCCCACGCGTCCGGAGATCATGAGCGCGGTGAGCAGCGGCGCGATCTCGCGCAACGTGCCGAAGCCCGCTCCCCATCCGAGGAGGCCCTCCGCGCCGTAGCGCTTCACGATGGTCGCCGCCTGGATGACCATGATGGCGCCCGTGAAGAGCGCAGTCACCGCGACGATGGGCAGCGATTTCACCCCCATCTTGTAGAGGTTCTTCAGCAGCTCACGCGAGTCGACGCGCGGCGGGACGATCCGCGCCAGCACCTTGGCGAGCAGGATGGTCATGCCGCCCGCGGTCTCGGCGATGTCGAGGAACGATGCGCCCATGTTCGCCGCGAACGTGGTCAACGCGCTCGGGCCGGGATCTTTCGCGCCGGGCGCGCGTGGTGCAGGGGCGGTCGTCTGTGCTGCCATCGCCGCCGCGGACTATACACGCGTTGGCGCGCCGGCGCGGTCACTCGTCCAGGGGCAATCCCAGCGCATAGGCCAGCGTGAGCACCACGAACGCATTTGCGAGCATCACCACCACGACCGCCGCGAGGCCGAGGAAGAACCCGGTCGGGCTCCATCGCCACGGCGGCCACAGCGCGCGCGACCGCGTGCGGAAGAAGTGGAACCAGACCGCGAAGAGCCCGAGGAGCGGCGCGGCCAGGAGCGACAAGCCGATCAGCGCGTTGTCACGGCTCGCCGGCGGCCAGGCGCGCTCGAGGCGCTCCTCGTCGAGGCGCCGCTCGAGCCGGCGCTCGTCGAGCCGCACCACCACCACGCTCGCGGTGATGACCACGACGACGGAGGCCACGAGGATCACGACCTCGTATGGGCTCTCGGGCTGCGGCTGGTGCTGCACCGATGGCGCCCGCGCTCAGAGCGGTCCCTCGGTCAGCCCGTGCACGAACTGCCGCACGTGCGGCACGATGCTGTTCTGCGCCTCGCTGGTCGTGCCGTCGAAGATGAGCTGGCCGCGGTACATCATCCCCACGCGATCGGTCACGGTGAGCAGGCGATCGAGATCGCTCGACACCATGATCACCGTCGCGTTCTTCGCGCGCTGCTCGTGGCGGAGGAGCTCGAAGATCTTCTGCGACGTCACCGGGTCCAGGCCGGCGGCCGGCTCGTCGTAGAGGACGATCGATGCCTGCGCAATGGTCGCGCGGGCCACGCCGATGCGCTTTTTCTGGCCTCCGGAGAGGCCGGCGGGCATGCGCTGGTCGAAGCCGGTCATCGCCACGCACCTCAAGCGCTCTTCCACGCGGAGCTGGATCTCGCTCTCGGGGAGGCTAGTGAGCCGACGCAGCGGGAACGCGATGTTGTCGGAGACGGTGAGGTGATCGAAGAGCGCGTTGTTCTGGAAGAGCATGCCCACCTTGAGGCGCATCTTCTGCAGCTCGAGCTCGGACGACTGCGTCACGTCCTGACCGTCGACGAAGATCGAGCCCTCGTCGGGCCGCATCAGCCCGACGATCATCTTGAGGAGCACGCTCTTGCCCGCGGCGCCCGGTCCGATGAGGCCGTAGAGGCAGCCCGCCGGGACGTCGAGCGAGACGCCGCGGAGGACGTGGTTCGGCGGTCCGCCTCCGCTCGGCCGGAACGCCTTCGAGACCCCTTCGATCCGGATCACGACGGACCGAGACCGGGACCTGCGCCCGGACGTGTGCTCAGCGCACCCGTACCGGCCATGCCGCGGCCGTGCGCTCCGGCGGCCTTCGCGCGCTCGCTCTCGGCGTGCTCGCGCTGCAGTCGGGCGACCTTCGCGTAGAGGCCGAGCGTCGCCGCGGCGAGCGCGAGCACGAGGAGCACCAGGCTCGCGAGCGCGATCTTGAGCGTGTTCATCGAGCTGCGCGCCACCGCGATGGGGCCGACATGGCCGACATCGGAACGACCGCCGCCGGGACGCGCCGCATGCGGGATGAACACCACCACCACGTCGTTCGCGGCCAGCGACGGCGCGCCGCCGGCGACGAGGCGCTGCACCGACTCCGGCGCGAGCGGCGGCGTCGTTCCGCGATGCTCGACGAGCACGCTCGCGCTCGCCTTGGGCTGCGGCCCGTCGCGAAGCATGTCGCGCGCGGGGAGGTTCAGGTGCACGCGCGCGGCGAGCACGCCCTCGATGCTGCCGAGCGTTCGCTCGAGCTCTCCAGCGAGCCCCGCCACGAGCTGCGCTTGCTCGGCGGCCTGGCTCGGCACGAGCTGCCCGCGATCGGCGGCGTCGAGCAGGCCGCGAGACTTCACGCGCGGGAGCTGCTCGTCGGCCATGGTGGCGAGCGCGCGGCCCGAGTCGTCACGCGGGACGGTCACGCGAAAGCGTCCCTCGACGGTGGGATCGGCCTCCTTCACGGCATCGATGCCTGCCTGATCGAGCGCGACCACGACGCG
>JAYTZB010001388.1:0-4024 GCA_043742085.1 Polyangiaceae bacterium | reverse complement strand
AGACCCGGACCAGACCCCGCCGATGAAGGCGCTCCACGAGGGTCTCGCGAAGGCGGGCTGGGCGCATTCGTTCTGCACTCGCCCCGGTCCGCATCCGCTCGCGGCCCTCGATGTCGATGCCGCCGTCCGCTTCTTCAAGCGTGATGCCGAAGGGAGCTTGAGGCCCAGCGCTACGGGCTCTTACGCGTGTGAAGGCGTTGCCGCCGCCACGCCCGAGAACGCATCGTCGCTCGCCACGCCGCGCCCGAAGAAATAGGGCCCTTGAAAGCCCGGGGGCCCTGGAGTAGAGGTGTATCCGCTTCGGGCGCATAACTCAGCGGTAGAGTGCGACCTTCACACGGTTGAAGTCGGGGGTTCAAGTCCCTCTGCGCCCACAAGGAAAAGGCTCATGACCAACGGTCATGAGCCTTTTCCTTGTTTCAACCCTGGTGGGGCGCTGCGCCCGCTTCCGTCGCTGCGCTCCGGCGGCCTCCCCCGCATTCGCCTTCGGCGAACCGTCGTGCCAGGCACGACGAGGAGGAGCGTCTCGTCGGGCGCTTATGACACGCCGCCTTCGTGGCGCGACGAGGACGTGGCTCGTGCATGCCGTTTGCAGCCTTTGGCCAACCGGTGGGGGTCGTCATGGCGGGCAAAGTGACGCGCGCGGTTTGTCTCACGGCGATGGCGATGGCAGCGGCATCGTGCGCGTCGGATCCGGACACGCCGGCCCCGCCCGCGCCTGCGGAGGGCAACCAGGATCCCGCGGGCGCGAGCGCGGCGCCGGCGGCTGGCGGGAGCGGAGGAGCCGGGTACGCGGTGCCCGCTGGCGAGACGCTCGCGACCTTCACGACGGCCGAGGTGATCGCCATGCTGACGGTCGCGAGCTCGGATGCGATCGCGCAGGCGAGCTTCGCGCAGCTCCGCGCCGACAATCCGGAGGTGAAGGCGTTCGCGGAGCGCATCGTCGCGGACCACACCCGCATCGTTGCGCGGCTCGCGCCGATGCGGGCACCGTCAGCTGCGCCTGATCTCACCTCCGCGCTGCTTCAGCGCGAGGACCAGCTGGTGGAGCTCGACCTCCGTACGCAGCAGGGCGGTCAGCTCTTCGACCTCGCGTTCCTGACGGCGCAGGTGACCGCTCACGCGAAGATGATCGCATTGCTCGATCGCTCGCTCATGCCGAGCGTCGCCGAGGCATCGCGGGCGCTGCGCTCCGCGGTCGGCGAGGTGCGCGCGCTCTACGTGCGCCGTCTCGTGGAGGCGCTCGACCTCCAGCGCCGCGTCCTCCGAAGTGAGATGACCGCCGGCGCCGCAGACAACACCGGCATCGGCAGCGGACGTCCGCCGAGCAACCCGCCGCGCCTCACCGCGCCGAAGTGAGCGAGTCGAAGAGCGCTGTCGCGGGCATCACGAGCTCGCGAACATCCACTCGCGTGAGAGGTAGCGGTCCCACGAGTCCGGAAGCAGCGCCACCACCGGGCCCTGGACGCGGCCCGACGCCGCGACGCGCAGCGCAGCAACGACCGCCGTGCCCGCCGAGCCGCCGACGAGAAGACCCTCGTGACGCATGAGACGGCGCACCATCGCGAAGCTCTCGTCGTCGCTCACGGTCTCCACCTCGTCGATCACCGTGCGGTCGAGGTTGTCGGGCGCCTTGCTCGAGCCGATGCCCTCGATCGCGTACGCCGCGTCGGTGCCGATCTCACCGGTCTTCACCCAGTGACCGAGCCCCGAGCCGAGAGGGTCGGCCATCACGATGCGCACGCCAGGGTTCGCGCGCTTCAGGCACCGGCCCACCCCGGTGATGGTCCCGCCGGTGCCGACGCCCGCGACGAACGCGCCGACGCGACCGTCGGTCTGCCGGAGGATCTCGGGGCCCGTCGTCTCCTCGTGGGCCCTCACGTTGGCGACGTTGCAGAACTGGTCGGTCAAGAACCAGCCTCGCTCGGCGGCGAGGCGCCTCGCGACGTTCTGGAAGTTGTTCGGATCGGACGGCGGCGCGTTCGGCGTGACGATGACCTCTGCGCCCACCGCCCGGAGCGCGTTGCGCTTGTCGATCGACATCTTCTCCGGCATCACGCAGACGAGCGCGTAGCCGCGCAGCGCGGCCACGAGCGCGAGGCCGAGGCCCGTGTTGCCCGCCGTCGCTTCGATCAAGGTCGCGCCCGGCTCGAGCACGCCGCGTCGCTCGGCGTCATCGACGATCGCGAGCGCGATGCGGTCCTTCACACTACCGCCCGGATTCAAGTGCTCGCACTTCACGAGGACCGGAACGGGCAGACCCGCGGCGATGCTCGTGAGCGCGACCATGGGCGTGTTGCCGATGTGGTCGAGCACGGTCTTCGCCATCATCAACCTTTCCTTCCTCGCCCACGTGCATGCGGCGACGATGCTTGCAGTCCGCATAGGGTCGAGCTGCGGCGCGTCATGAGGGCGTCAGACATCTTACGTCGGCGCGGTTTCTACTCGCGTCGTAAACGTGCGCTGTGGATCGCTGAATTAGCGACGAATGTGCGTGTGATCTTCCGATCGGGAAACGCCGCCGTGCCTCGTTCGAGACGGCTCGACGGCCACGCGACGACGATCCGGATGCTAGGGTGCGCGCGCCCATGAAGAACTACGCCCTCCTCGGTATCGTCGTTGCCTCTGGTCTCGCTGTCGCCTGCGGGTCGACGGTCGTCGAGCAAGCGCCGGCTCCCGCGCCCGCGCCGGCCTCGACCGACCCGGCCCCGGCCGCGCCCGACCCCGCGGCTGCGCAGCCCGTGGTGCCGGAGCTCGATCATGGAACCGTCAGCACGACCTACCCCGCGTTCGCTCCGGCGATGGGTCAGCTTCGCGCGAACGGCGGCGCGGTCCTCAAGAACCCGGTCATCGTCAGCGTGACGTGGCCCGGCGACTCGCGCGTCGCCGACCTCGAGATGCTCGGCGACACCGTCGGCGCCGGCGCGTACTGGAAGGCCGTCACGTCCGAGTACGGCTCGGCGGCTGCCATCAGCGGCGTACCCAACCATCTTCATCTCCCCGCCGCGGCTCCCGCGTCGATCAGTGACGCCGAGCTCCAGACCCTCGTGCAGACCAGCCTCGCCGCGACCGACGCGACGAAGTGGCCGGTCCCCGCGACCGGTGACCCCGTCTACATTCTCTACCTCCCCGAGACGACGGACCTGATCCTCCAGGGCCAGAGCGCCTGCGCGCAGGGTGTCGGCGGCTACCACGACAACGTCACCGTCGACGGCCGCAACTTCGCGTACGCCATCGTCCCGAGCTGCAGCGACTTCGCGGCGGTCACGCTGTCGGCGAGCCACGAGCTCGCCGAGGCCGCGACCGACCCGTACCCGCACGCGCGGCCGGCGTGGTCGGGCTTCCGTGACTCGGACCTCGCATGGGAGTTCTTCCAGCAGTTCCAGAGCGAGAACGGCGATGCGTGCGAGTTCTATCGCGACTCCGAGCTCCTTGCAGGCGAGAGCGACGTGATGTTCAGCGTGCAGCGCCAGTGGTCGAACGTGAGCGCGAAGGCCGGTCACGACCCGTGCGTCCCCGCGTTCAAGAACACCGTCTACTTCAACACCACGCCGATCAAGCTCGAGGACATCAAGGCCGATCTCTCGGCGCTCACGGGCAATCCGAAGGGCACCGACATCCAGCCGACCAAGGGCTTCAAGGTGAAGGTCGGCGCGACCCGCACCATCCCGCTCGGCTTCTACAGCGACGCGGCGATGGCGGGCTGGACCATCAAGGCCATCGCGGGCGGCATCGCCGGTGGTCACGGCAGCGGCAGCAGCCTCGATCTCTCGCTCGACGTGAACGAGGGCCAAAACGGCAACAAGGCGTACCTCACGGTCACCGTGAACACCGCCGGCAAGACGAACACCGAGCTCGTCACGATCGTCTCGACCCGCGCCGGCACGCAGCACTTCATGCCGATCTTGATCGGCAACTGAGGGGCGCGGGATTCAGTATTCGTGGAGGGTGCGGAGGAAGGCGTAGACCAGGATGGCAACGCCTAGCAGCCCTTCCGTCATCACCAGCGCGCCGTGCGCTGGGC
>JAYTZB010001387.1:0-8886 GCA_043742085.1 Polyangiaceae bacterium | reverse complement strand
GTCTCACTGCCGAAGCTCCCGAAGTCGTCGAAGCTCCCGCGGGCGTCGGTGCCTGCGCCGACGGACTCCACTCCGCCGTGAGGTCGAAGTGAGCGTGATCGCCGGCTGGGGTCTGCACGGCGGCGCCCCCAGCGCGATCCGGTTCGTCGCGCACGACGGCCCGGTCGTGCTTCGTGCCGGGGGTATCGACATCCCGATCGCCGAGCTGCGCGTCGTCGATACGACACGGTCTACGACGGTCGAGAATGCGAGCGGCAGCGTTCGCGTCTCGACCATCGAGCACGTCTGCGCCGCGCTCGGCGGTCTCGGCATCCACGAGGGAGTCGCGGTGGTGCTCGAAGGCGGCGAGCCGCCGCTCGCCGACGGAGGTGCCCGCCTCTACGTCGACGCGCTGCAAGCGCTGCGGGCGGTCGCGGCGGTCGGCGGGCAGGTGCTCCGCGCGTCGCGGCCGTCGCTACGGGTCGCTCGGGACGGCGTCGTCCAGATCGGCGAGAGTCGCTACGAGCTCCGGTGCGCTGCGAGTGACGACGACGCCGTCGAGGTCGAGGTGCTGCTCGAGTACGACGACGAGCGCATCGCGAAAGAAGCGCGCTGGAGCGGTGACGCCGAGGATTTTCGCGTGCGCATCGCGACGGCGCGCACGTTCGGCTTCGAGCACGAGGTGAGCGAGCTCCTCGCGCGTGGCCTCGCATCCCATGTCACGCCGGAGAGTGTCGTCGTCATCGGCAAGGATCGCGTGCTCGCCGCAGGCGCAGCGTTCACCGCCGACGAGCCCGCCCGCCACAAGCTGCTCGACCTCGTGGGCGACCTCTATCTCCACGGCGGTCCTCCGCGCGGCAGGCTCCGCGCCACGCGGCCCGGGCACGCGGCGACGCACGCGGTCATGCGCTCGGCCCTCGCCGAAGGCTTGGTCGTGCGCGACGCGAAGTGAGCGCGCGATCCGGTAGCCTCGGCGCATGAGCGGTGATCGCAGGGGCGGCGGAGGCGGTGGCGGCGGTGGCGGTGGTGGCAGCTACCGCGTTCAGGCCGTGGCCTTCGATCCGCGCGGCGAGGTCGTCGCATCCGCCAACCGCGACGGCACGATCCGCTTCTGGCGCGGCGACAGCGCTGACCCGCTCGGACCGCCGATCGCCGTGCACGACGGACGCATGGGCCACGTCTGGTCGATCGCCTTCTCGCCTGACGGGGCTCGCGTGGTCACTGCAAGTCGTGACGGGACCATGCGCGTCCTCGACGCGCGCACCGAGAAGGCGATCGGCGCTCCGATCACCGGCCATGGCGGAGACGTCTTCGCGGCGATGTGGAGCCCGGATGGACGAACGCTGGCCAGCGCCGGTAAAGACGGCACGATCCGCTTCTGGGACGGCGCGAGGTGCACCGCGGCCTCCACCCTGCGTGCGCACGGCGCGTCGGTCTACGCCATCGGCTTCCGTCCGGACGGCCTCGCCCTCGCATCGGCAAGCGAAGACGGTAAGGCGATTCTATGGACTCGCGCCTCCCTCGAGCCGATGTCGCCTTGGCACGCGGTGAGCACGCTCGCGCTCCCCACCGATTCGCTCCTCCGTCGCCCCGGCGCGCGACACGCCGTGGCCTTCACCGCCGACGGCGCGAAGCTCGCCACCTCGAGCCACGGTAACCGGATCGCTCTGTGGAGCGGAGCGACCGGCGCATCGCTCGGGCCGCCGCTCGCCGGTCACGAGGACGTCGTCCTGTCGCTCGTCTTCGTCGCGAACGAGCGCCTCGTCTCGGCGAGCTGGGACGGATCCATCCGCACGTGGGAGACGAGAGAATCGGCGTCGGGCGCTACCGGCGCGGCCCCGGCCTCACGCGTGCTCGGCGATCGCCTCGGTCCGATCTACTCGATCGCCGTGAGCCCCGACCATCGCACGCTCGCCTCCGGTGGCTGGGACTTCGCGCTGCGCTTGTGGGATCTCGAGAAGCGCGCTCCGCAAGGCCGCGTCCAGGGACGTGAGGCGCCGGTGGCCAGCGCCGTCGCGTTCAGCCCTGACGGCGGCACGCTTGCCGTCGCGTATCGCAATGGCGCCCTGCGATTGTGGGATCCCGAGTCCGGTGAGCCTCACGGCCCGCCGCTCGTCGGGCATGTCGATGCCGCGCTGATGGCGGCATTCAGCCCCGACGGCCGCGTGCTCGCGTCGTCGGGCTTCGATCACACCATTCGGCTGTGGTCCGCCGCGACCGGGGAGCCGATCGGCGCGCCGCTCGAAGGCCACACGGACGTCGTGAGGTCGGCGGTCTTCAGCCCCGACGGAGGAACGCTTGCGTCGGCCAGCCGCGACGGCACCGTGCGCCTCTGGGACCTGACGACGATGGGTACGGAGCAAACCGTGCCATGTACACGCGTCATGCGTGGTCATGCCGACGCCGTGCGCTGCGTAGCGTATTCGTCCGACGGAAAGCGACTCGCGACGGCGAGCAAGGACGCGACGCTCAGGCTCTGGGACGTCGCGACCGGCGAGCCGATCACGCCGCCCATCCAGGGTCATCGTCTCTTCGTGCGCTGGGTGGCGTTCAGCCCAGACGGCGCAATCGTGGCGTCTGCGAGCGACGACGGCGACGTGCGCCTCTGGGACGGCCACACCGGCGAGCCACGCGGTGAGCCGCTCCGCGGTCACACCGACTGGGTGCAGTGCGTCGCGTTCCATCCCGACGGCAAGATGCTGGCGTCGGCGAGCGGCCATCCCGGCGAGGAGCGCGCGGTACGCTTGTGGGACGTCGCCACGCAGCGCGCGATCGGCGAGCCGCTCCTCGGTCACGGCGCGCTCATCACGTGGGTGGCGTTCAGCCCGAACGGCAAGCATCTCGCGTCGGCCAGCCAGGACGGCACGGTGCGAATCTGGGATCCCGCGACGGCTCGCGAGCTCCGCGTCCTTGCCTGAACCACGGCTCAGGCGTCGGGCGGCGCGCACACCATCTTGGGATTGCACTTCGGCGACGGTGCCGGACACTGCGTCGAATCGGTGCAGGTCTTCGTGCAGACGAGGCCCTTGGTGCCGAACTGGAAGCAGATGTCGCCCGTCGGGCAGTCGGCGGTGACCTTGCACGGCCCGAGGTACTGACCGAAGCCCGCGTCGCTCGTGTTCACGCCGCCGCCGTCCTTCGAACCATCAGCGCTCTGCGCCGCGTCCGTCCCGCCCGCGTCCGCCGCTCCGCACGCGCACGTCGAGAGCGTGCCGCCGACGCACTGCGCGGTGCTCGCCATTCCGTCCGCGCACTTGCAGGCCTCGGGCTGTCCGGTCGTGCAGCTCGACGAAGAGCCGGAGCCGACGTCCGTGCTGCTTCCGCAGGCGACCAGGAGCCCGATCACGAGGAGCGTGCTCGAGGCCATCCATACCGTGTGTGCTCTCATCGTAGGCGTCGCCGGTGCAAGCGGCGTGCTGCGCTCGCGGCCCCGAAAAACGCCGCGCGAAATCTCGGTGTAACGCCGGTGTCAAGACTCGGAGGCCCAGGGATGGATCGCACGGCCATCACGCGTGAGACCTCACTCGCCAGGCTTGGCCGCGCTCGGCGTCGCGGCGGCAGCCGGCGGCGGGCGCTCGAAGTCCCAGCGTACGCCCGCGATGATCTGACGGAAGCCCGCCGCGAAGATGCCCTCGGGACGCCGGGCCGAGATGTAGATGTCGTCGAACAGGTTCTTCGCGGTGAGGCGGAACGTGAGGCCGCTCGGCTTGTGTCGATAGTGCGCGGTGACGTCGACGATCTGGTGCGAAGGCATGAGCCCGATGCGGCCGGTCGTGTCCTCTGCCACGGTGTTGGCGGTGTCGGTGAACTGCGACGACACGAAGTTGTAGGCGATCTGTCCGCCGAAGCCGTGCTTCTCCTCGACGTCGAAGTTCGCGCTGAAGCCGTGCGGCGGCGAGTAAGGCAGCACGTGCCCGTCGTTGGAGCCTCCCACGAAGACGGCGCGCGAGAACGTGTAGCGAAGACCGAGGTCGACGATCGCGCCGAGCCCGAGCGCGCGTCCGATCTGCGTCGTCTCGCTGAGCTCGACGCCGTAGTGCCTCGTCGTCCCGCCGTCGGTCTCCGAGGTCTGGTCGGCGCCCGCAGAGCCGGTGTTGAGGATCACCTGGTTGTCGAACTTCGAGAGAAAGAGCGTCGCGTCACCCTTCAGCCACTTCGCGGGCGCGACGCGCGTTCCGACCTCGTAGTTGAGGCTGCGCTCGGCGCTCAGGTCGGCCGTGGCGCCCTTCGGATTGATCGACGACGTGACGCGCGGAGGTGCCCAGCCCACGTGCAGGCCGGCGAAGACGTGCGCGGTCTTCGTTCCCGCCACCATGCCGATGCCCGGAATGACGCCGGTGATGCGCGAGTCGCCGGCCGTCGACACGTCGCGTCCGCCCTGACGCGTGATCTGGCGGTGATACTCGGGGTGCTCGACGCGAATGCCCGGCGTGACCAGCAAGAAGTCGCGGAACGCCATGCGGTCTTGCAGGTAGGTCGCGAAGGCCAGCGTGTTGTGGTTCTCCTCGGAGTCGAGGGAGCCGGCGTAGGAGAGCGGCGAGTCGCCGGTGCGCTGCTGGTAGTGCGCCGTCTCGCTGAGCACACGCGCACCGAAGTCGAGGGTGTGGCCGACGCCCGCCGTGGAGAAGCGCTGCTCGAACTTGGGCTCGACGCCCGCCACCTCGTACTGACGGTCGAGGACCGTGTCGCCGTGCTGGAAGTAGATGGCGCCGAACGGGATCGACTCGTCGCCGGCGACCTCGTCGTATTGCTCGCCGGGAGCGCGTGACCGCACGTAGCTCTGGCGGCGCCAGATGCGGTTGAGTGAATACGCATAGGCGAGGGTCGTGAGCTTCGACGTCGGACTGAACGTCTGAACGTGCGTGAGCGACGCGTCGTAGCGACGGAGGTTGATGTGATCGTTGGGGGCAAGCGTGCCGCGCCGCGGATCGGCGCGATACATCTCGCGCGTGAGCCCCACGTCGTCGGAGTCCGCCGAGTCGTTGTGGAAGCCGATCTTGATGATTGCCTCCCCGCGCGTGGAGGTGTCGACCGCCATCTTCGCGAGGAGATCGGTCTGCTTGAACGCCTCGTTGCGGAAGCCGTCGCCCTCGCGATAGAGCGCCTGCACGACGTAGCGTGCGCCGCTGAAGTAGTCGTTGTACGTGACCACGCCGCGGCGATAGCCGATGCCGCCCACGTCGGCGTCGACGGTGAGGCGCTGCGTCTCCTCGGGCAAGAGGGTCAGGAAGTTCACGACGCCGCCGATGGTCTGCGGCCCGAAGAGGATGCTGCCGCTGCCCTTCACCACCTCGACGCCGCGCATCCGCTCGATGGGCGGCGAGTAATACATGTCCGGCTCGGCGTACGGGTTCAACGAGATCGGGACGCCGTCCTCGAGCACGAGGACGCGCCGGCTGCGGCCTCCTTCGAGACCACGCACGCTGATGTCGAGGCGCAGGCCGCCGCCGTACTCCTGGCGCGCCTGGACGCCGGGGACGCGGCGCAGCATCTCGCCGACGTCGAAGGGCTGGGCGCGTTTCAGGTCCTCCTTCGTGAGGACGTGCCCGGAGCCGGGGACCTTCTGGAGCGCATCGGCGCGATCGCCGATGACGCGGACCTCGGCGGTCTCGGTGCGTGCCTGCGCTGCGTCGGCAGACGATGACGCAGGCGGCGGCGCGTCATCGGGAACCGGGACGGGAGCAGCAGGCGCGACGGCATCGTTCGCGACGGTCGCCGACGAGTCGGTCGGCGGATCGTCGGCGCGCGCCACGCGCGGAATCGCCAGCAGTGCGCCCGCGAGGGCCATCGCCGCCGAGACGCGATTCAGTGTAGTTTGCATACACCCATGTTGCTGCAGCCGGGCGACGGCGGCGGGCAGTCCGTGATCTTCGAGCACGAGTGCGAGCAGTGCGGACCATACGCATTGAACGAGAAGCAGAGGTTCGTCTCGCAGTCGACGTCGTTAGAGCACGGCGCGAGGAAGCCGAGCTTGGCGTTCGGAGCGCCGGCCTCCGCATCGGCGTCGGGACCAGCCTCGACGAGGATGCCGGAGCCTCGCGGGATGGTGCCGCTGCAATCGCACGCGCCATACTTGGAGCCGTCGTCGAGGCACGCCTGGTAGCCGCGGGTCGCCGGGCAATCGCAGTACTGAAAATCGCCCGGGGCGCACGCGACGCCGCTCGGATTGCACGACGCAGGCGCCGCGCTCAGCAGGAGGAGCGCGAGAGCGACGAGAGCACCGCCTGCGCTTCGTCCGGTCATCACCTCCGGCATCCTAACTCACCGAGCACGTGACGTGCCGGGTGGCGAATCTGCGCTGTAACAGCGGTGTAACGTGAGGGCTCCGCCGCGCGCGACGCTCGCGTGGCGTACGCTGAGGGCGATGACCGGAAGTCGTGTGCGATCGCTCTCTGTCGCTGCGTTGATCGTGCTCGCCGTCGCGGCGCTCGGGTCGACAGCCAGCGCCGGCGAGCGGCTCACCGTGCTCGTTCCGAAGGACGGCAACCTCCAGTACATGAGCTTCTGGGTGGCGCAGGCCGGCGGCTACTTCGCGCGCGAAGGGATCGACGTCGAGCTCGTCTTCCCATCGGCGCCGCAGCAGACCGAAGCGATGTTCGAGAGCGGGAAGACCGAGGCCGCCGTGCTCGCGCCGCCCATGTATCTCCGGTTCATCGGCGCGAAGGTCCCGATTCTCCTCGTGGCGAACCTGCTGCGAAACGACCCCATCGACCTCATCGTACGGCGATCGATCTTCGAGGCGCGGAAGCTCTCGGCGACGATGCCCTTGAAGGAGCGGCTCGCCGGCCTGAAGGGCCTTCGTCTCGGCGTCGCGCCGCATCCGCCGACCCGGCTTCGCGCGCTCTTCGCGAGCGTCGGTCTCGACGTCGACAAGGACATCGAGATCGTGATCCTCCATGGACGCGAGCAGAACGCGGCCTTCACCGAGGGCAAGGTCGACGCGCTCTACGCCCACACGCCCTACCTCGAGAAGGCGCTCGTGCAGGACGGCGCCGTGATGCTCGTCGAGCAGACACGCGGGGAGATCCCGAGCGTCGCCAACCGACAGATCCACTGCCTCACGTTCCGGCGCTCCGTCGCCGACGCGCGGCCGCACCTCGTGCTCGCTGCGGCGCGCGCCATTGCCGCTGCCGAGAAGAGCATTCACGCGTCGCCGAACGACACCGTCGAGCTGCTGTCGAAGACGTTCCCGACCCGCGACCGTCGCGAGCTCGAGACCATCGTGCGTCTCTACGAGCCAGCCATCCCCGAATCGCCCGACGTGCACGTCGAGGATCTCGCGCCCGCGCTCGCGCTCTTTCCAGACGGATTGCCGAAGCCCGACCTGTCGGCGATGGACCTCACGCCCTATGTCGCGCGGGGGATCGCCGCCGAGCTCGCGAAGCCGCTCGGCGAGGAGCGCGTCGCGCGCGCGCGCGGGATCGTCATCGCGGTTGCGGTGGTCAGCGTGCTCGTCGCGCTCGTCGCGCTGATGCTTGCGCGAAAGAAGAAGAGCGACGCGTCGTGAGCTGAATGACCGGCACGCACCTTACGCCTTCTGCTCGTGGCGGAGGCGGTACGCGGCTAGCCTGGATTCATGCAACTGCTTCGCGGCCTTCCCCTGCTGTGTTCTGTGACCGCGTGCGGCGCGTTCCTATCGGTAAACGAGGCGGTGCCGCCACCGGCGTCGTCCGACGACGCGGGGGACGTCGCGGAGGCCGGCCCGGAAGCCGGCGCGGACGGCGCGGCTGCGGCGCAAGACGGTGGAGGGGACGCTGCGACGACGGATGGCGGTGATTCTGGACTGGTGGAATGCTTCGGCACGCCGCGAAGCGTCTTCTATTGCGACGCATTCGACCTTCCCAACATCGCGGCGCCGCCCTGGCTTCTGAACGTTGCTCCCCCCGGCGACGTGAACAAGGCAGAGCTCGCTACCAGCACCAACGTACATCTCTCGGGCGCCCGCGCGGCTGACGCGTATGTCGGCCCCGCGACGGGGACAAAAACCGCCAAGGCGCTCTGGACGCGTCCGGGCGGCGCAGGTCCGCTCGCGTTCCAGCTGAACGTCTACATTCCCGCCGACGCGTGGACCGCCGCGGATACCACGGCGTTCGCCGCGCTTCGCTCCGCGACCGGTCCCATCGGCGAGCTGCAGTTCAAGCCGAACGGCAATGGGTCGAATGGTGACCTCGTTCTGGCGAACGCTTCCGGGGCGGTCAATCTCGGGCCCGTCAGCGTCGGCAATTGGTCGTGTGTGGAGCTCGAGGCGAACGGAGGGACGTTGACCGCGTTCCGCGGGGCGATCAAGAAAGGCTCGCTCCCGATCGCTGCACCTCCGGTCGCTGCGGAGATCGGGATCTCTACCGCGCTCGGCGGCAAAGTCTTCTACTTCGACGACGTCGTGCTGGCCCCCGCCGCCGTTGGTTGCCTGCGCCCCTGAACGACGCTGGCTCGCAGACGCGAGGAAGCGACCATCGCGGCTGAGCGCCACCGACGTGTGGGAGCACGGTCAGGATTGCATCACAGGCAGGACGAGCCGCACGTGCCGGTCACGCACATGTTGTACGCGGTCCACTTCGTCACGGCGGCCGGGTACTTCGCCTCGCACGCCGCCTGACACGCGGCCTTGCCGCCGCCGCCTCCGCCTCCGTCGCCCGCGTCTGCGCCCATGCCGTTGCCGCCGCCCATGCCGTTGCCACCGCCGGTGCCCGCACCACCACCACCCGCGGGCGGCGTCGCTTCGGCCGCGACCCACTTGTTGATCGAGGTGACCTGGGCCGACGTCAGTGCGGGACCCTCGTGCGCGCCCTTGAGGAGGAGACCGCTGCCCGCCTTGTCGAAGCCCTGGATCTTGAACATCGGATACGTGAGCGCAGCCGTCGTTCCGAAGAACTGCGGGCCGGGGCCGACCTTTCCGTGACAGCCGGC
>JAYTZB010001386.1:0-3473 GCA_043742085.1 Polyangiaceae bacterium | reverse complement strand
GGTGTCGCGCCAGTAGCCCCAGCCACCATCGCGATTCTGATCAGCCTCGAGCCTGGCGACATCCTCGCGCTGGATCGCGGCCTGATCCTGCGGGGTCGGCCGGTCGGGCGCCGCGAACGCATCGAGGACGCTGGCCATCGCCACGGTCGCGAGCATCCGGCTCGAGCGCTGCTCGGCGCACTCGAACGGGTACGCGCGCAGGTACCAGTACGCATCGGTGAGGGTCTGGAGCTGGGTCGAGGCGACCTCGGTCTCGACACCGCCGACCTCGGCGAAGATGTCAGCGGGCACGTTCAATTGCTCGTACGCGTCCTCGTGATCGATCGTGCCGTAGGTCGCGAACGACTCCGTGGTCGCCGGAGCATAGACCGGCACGGTGACGTTCGACGCGTCGGTGAAGTCGCCCGACGCCACGATCGTCTGGATCACCGCCTTGCCGCGCGCGACGGTCGCGAACGGGAACCGGATCTCCGCGCGTTGCCCCGCGGGCACGACGACGCGCTTGCCGAGCCCCCCACCGGTGAGGTTCGATGCGCGCACCGCGACCTGCATCGTGCGCGCGGTCGCAGCGAGGTTCTGGACGACGACCGGCAACTCGAACCGATCGCCTTGATCGAGGAAGCGCGGTGCCTGGGTCCGCGCATTGATCTTGCGCTGCGTGACGATCGTGCCCTCACCCTTGCCATAGAAGTAGGTATTCGAGGTCGCGAGCGCGACGATCCGGAACCGGGTCAGGCTCTCCGGCATCTTCACGGTGATCGTCGCGTGACCCTTCGCATCGGTGTGGAGGCGCGGCGCGAACACCGCGGTCGCGCGGAAGTCCTTGCGCGCCGAGACCACGCTCGAGGCCGCCTGGCCCGCCAGCCCACCATGTCCCGCCCCGTCCCCGTAGCCCGAACCAGTGCCGCCAGAGATGTGCCCGAGGACGCCGATCCGGCCGGCCTCGTCGAGGTTGATCCGCGTGAAGCCCGGTGCGCCGGCGAGCTCTCCGTCTTCGTCCTGCACCGTGTCGAAGGTGTTGACCTGCGAGGTCCCCGCCTCGACCGAGCGATAGAACGGCGCCATCGGATCGGCGTGGTGCATGCCGGAGAGCGCGAGCACCGCTTCATCGACGACGATCAACGCCACCTCGGCGTTCGCGACCGGCGTACCGTTGCGCGCGATGTCGACCTCGAACGTCGCGTTGTCACCCGGGCCGACGAGCGGCTGCCGCGCGTGCGCCACGACCTGTAAGCGCGACGCCTCGAGATCGACCTTGAGGTTGGCCGACGCTTCCAGGTGAGCCGGCAGCGGATGTGGGCTGATGGTGTCGTCGGTCTTGCGCTTCGCGATCCGGTCGACCTCGACATAGACATTCTCGAGGTAGCTGACCTCCATCTTCAGCTCGAATGGCGTGTCGTGCGTGCGGAGCTCGAGCCGGTGCTGCTCGATCACGCCCTGGCGCGAGAACGAGACCACCGCGGTCGCCGGCACCTCGGTCGAGTGGATCGTCAGCTTCGCGGTCTCGCCGAGAGCGTAGACGTCACGATCAGCGGTGATCGAGAGCGCCTCCGTGCTCTCGCTCGCCTGATAGTACGGCACCGCGTACTGCGCGGTATTCCTGCGCCCCCGCGCGTCGTGGATCTCCGCGCTCGCACGGTAGGCGTACTGGAGATCGCGGTGCTTGTACGTACAGACCACCGGCTCGCGCCCGCTCTTCACCGCACACGCCTGGGCGTCGCGGATCGTTGGATGTGAAAGCCAGCGCTCCCAGGACAGCGTCGCCTCGAGCCGCACATCGACCGCGACATCGGGCACGAGCTTGCCATCGAGATCGGTGACGATGATCTGGAGCTTGTCGAACGTCCCCGGCATCAGCCGCAAGCCGACATAGAGGTTCGCGGGGTGCACGAGGATCGAGCGCGAGCTCGCGCGGATCGTCTGGCGATCGACATCGGTGACCGTCGCGTCCACGCTCAACACCGCGGGCTGGCCGGCGGGGAGCGCGTGCAGCGCGAGCCTCGTCAACGAGCTCGAGCCCTCGCCGAGCGTGGCGCTCGCGCTCGCGCTCACGGGGGCGCTGACCGGGGCCTCGTACAGGCCATGGCGCGCGCCGAGTGGCTCGAACGAGTAGCGGTCCCACCCCGGCGGCTTGTACGAGGCCGGTGCGAGCTTCGCCTCCCACTTGACCGTCGCACCGCCGAGCCCGCCACCGGCGTAGTACTTCGCCTCGGCGCTCATGTCGATCGCATCGCCGAGGAACAGCGGCGCGACTCCCGAGGCCTGGACGTCATCGTCGAGCGTCACCGCGTACGCCGGCGTGCGGAACTCCTGGACCGAGATCAGATGCGCATATTCCTGGTCCTTGGTGGACAGCAAGATGGTCGCGTAGCCGAGGTTCGTATTCTTCGGCAGCTCGAACTGCAGATCGAAGCCACCTTGATCCGTGAACGTGGTCTTGCCGCTCGCGAGCTTGTTCGAGCGTGCATCGGTGACGATGTACGACAGCACATCGCCGGAGCCCGGCAGCTCGAGGCCCGGATTGACGCCATCGTGCGTCCACCGCACCCAGCCCTTGATGAAGACCGGCTCGTCGGGTTTGTACGTGAAGCGATCATCGGTCACGTACCACTCGGCGTTGCGCACGCGCTCGCTGCGCTGGTCTCGATCGATCACGGTGAACACCGAGTCACCACCATCGCGCGCGACGACGAGTGCCAGGTTCTCCGGCGGCGCGACGTTCGGCGGCTTCGGTGCCGGTGGTGCGGCCGGCAGCTCGAGCGTCACCTCGCCGTCAGCATCTGTCGTCCCGGTCGTCGTGATCTCGGGGCGGCCCTGGATCACGAGGCTGGCCTTCACGTGCGGACGCGGCTCGAGGAAGTGCGCATGCGAGATATCGTCGACCCAGGCGTGCACGCGCTCTTCGTCGACGCGCGAGACCACTCCGAGCCTCGTGACCTGGATCCATGCGCTCGTCTGCGCGGGCAGCCACGAAGGTTGCCTCTGCTTCGTCGCGAGCCGCGCCCTGGTCACGACGACGACCTGCCCCGTGCCTCCCGCCTCGAGCGCAGGGCGCAGATCGAGTCGCTCGGTCGCGGCGTAGCGGTCACCGATCACGCGCTCGACCGCGCTGACCCGCGTGCCGGGCGGCGACGTGCGCTTACCTTGCTCGAACTGCTGGTACGCGAAGTAGTCGCGCGGCTGTACCTTGTAGAGCTCGATCCGCATGCTCTGGAGCGCCTGCGACTCGACCACGTACTGTGGAATCTCGTAGCGCGGATCGAGCACGTAGAGCCCGGTGATCGCCTGGAGCTCGGGGGAGTAGACGAACCGCGAGGCGGTGATCGAGGCACGCTGCGGCCCGTCGAGGGACTGGCCGTACGCATCGCGGAGGTCGTCGCGCACGTCGACCTTGTAGGTCCTGCCTTCGCGTGCAGGAACGAGCACGCGGACGGTGTTGCCGCGCGCGCTGTTGTCGCGGAGCGGCTCGCCGG
>JAYTZB010001385.1:0-9131 GCA_043742085.1 Polyangiaceae bacterium | reverse complement strand
CGCGCCTATGCCATGACCAACGCCGGTACGTTCCTCGGCATCGCCGTCGCGCCGCCGCTGCCGTTGAAGCCCGTCGTCGCTCGCTGATCGATCGGATCGTAGGGACGGCGCGGACCATTGGTGTCCGAACGATCCGGAGCGGGGACCCGACGGGCTGAAAATCGCCCCGTTTCGAGCCGGTCATCGGTGGTGGGCGGGCGGATTCGGCCTGCCGCGCGGGGTTCGCCGCGGACGGCATGCACCGTGCTCGGTGGTCGGCATGACGATGCGTCCGTTCGGTGCGTCCGCAGTGCTCGTGGTCATCGCCTCGCTCGTCGCGTGCGGCGGCAGCAGCACGTCCTCGACCGATCCCACGACGTCAAGCAGTAGAGCGCGCGCGGCGCACGCAGGCGCACGCAGGCGCGCGCGGGGTGCGCGCGAAACGCCTGGAAACCAGCCCTTTCCCGCATCTGCGAATTTCGCATAAGATGCATTATGTCAACTCGCGGTACGGGGTGACGGGAGGGGCCTGAGCGCTGATCGGCGGCGACCTGGGCGAGCAACGCCGGCGGCACCGACTACACCACCGGCGTCTCGCCACCGCGCTGCCAGTAGAGCGCGGACCGTCGTGCGTTGACCTCGCGTGACGCACGGGCGAGCGTGCTCGGCGTGGAGGCGGAGATCGAGACCGGTCACGAGCACGGCCACGGTCACGGGCACGGGTTCGGGTCGGTGGCCGCGCGGTTCGAGGGCGGGCGCACGGTGCTCAGCAAGGTCCACGCGACCAGCCCGCTACGGTTCGTGCGGCCGACGTTCCCCGGAACGCGCTCCGCGACCGTGTGCCTCCTCACGTTCGGCGGCGGGCTCGTCGACGGTGACGCGATCGACGTGGACCTGCGCGTCGAGGCCGGCGCGACGCTCGTGGTGTTCACGCAGGCCACCACGAAGGCGTTTCGGGGCTCGTCACGGCAGACCATCCGCGCCGAGGTGCACGGCACCCTCGTGTTCCTCCCCGATCCGGTCGCCTGCTTCGCCGGGTCGCGCTATCGGCAGCGAGTTGACATAACGCTCCACGGCGACGGATCGGCGGTCACGCTCGACGGCTTCACGTCCGGGCGCGCCGCGTTCGGCGATCGCTGGGCCTTCGACGGCCTCGATCTCGCGACGACCGTGCGGGCCCGCGGCACCGGCGAAGGCGCGAGCGTCATCGTGCGCGACGCGCTGCGCCTCGATCGGAACGACGGCTCGATCGCCGCGCGCCTCGATCGCTTCGAGGCATTCGCCACCGTGCTCGCCGTCGGACCCCGTGTCGCGCCGGTCGTCACGAGCATCCTCGAAGCCAGCATCGTGACCGAGGAGCTCGTGGCAGCGCCCAGCCCCCTGCCCTGCGGATCCGTCGTCCGCATCGCGGCCGTGAGCCCGTCGCGTGCGCTCGAAGAGGCCCGCGCGCGCCTCCGAAACCTCGCCGACATCGACGTCGTGGATCCTTTCGCCTCTCGCCACTGATCTCGCCACCGACATGCACCTCTCACCTCGCGACATCGACAAGCTCCTCCTGCACGGCGCAGGGTTCCTCGCGCAGAAGCGCCTCGCGCGCGGCTTGCGCCTCAATTACCCGGAGACGCTGGCGCTCCTCGCGACGCAGCTCCTCGAGCTGATCCGCGACGGCAAGCACTCCGTCGCCGAGCTCATGGACGTCGGCCGCCGCATGCTCGGCCGCCGCCAGGTCCTCCCGGGCGTCCCCGACCTCGTGCACGACGTGCAGGTCGAGGGAACGTTCCCCGACGGCACCAAGCTCGTCACCGTCCACGATCCGGTCACGCTCGACGACGGCGATCTCGCCCTGGCCCTCTACGGAAGCTTCCTCCCCGTGCCCGACCTCGCGGTCTTCGGGCCCGCCGTCTCGGCGCCCGCGCTCGAAGCGCCCGGCCACGTCGAGGTGCTCCCGGGCTCGATCGAGCTCTACGAAGGCCGAGCGCGCATCACCCTCGACGTCACGAGCCGCGGCGATCGACCCATCCAGGTCGGCAGTCACTATCCGTTCAGCGCGGTCAATTCGGCGCTCCACTTCGATCGCGTCGCGGCGGCGGGAAAGCATCTCGACATTCCCGCAGGCACGGCCGTTCGCTTCGAGCCCGGTGAGTCGCGTGCCGTCACGCTGGTGGCGAACGCGACGAGCGGCGGCGGCCAGCGACCCACCGTCTCGCCGGCGAAGATCGCGCGTACGTTCGATCGCGCGTCCGGGCTGCTGCCCGAATACGACGACGGAGACACGCTATGAGCAGGATGGACCGGCGCGCCTACGCTGCGATGTACGGCCCGACCACCGGCGACAAGGTCACGCTCGGCGACACCGGGCTCGTCGTCGAGGTCGAGCGCGATCTAACGTCGTACGGCGACGAGTGCGTCTTCGGCGGCGGCAAGGTGCTCCGCGACCAGATGGGCCAGATGCCCGGCGCCGCCGATGCCGACGCGCTCGACGTCATCATCACCAACGCGCTCGTCATCGACTGGACCGGCATCTACAAGGCCGACGTCGGGATCAAGGGCGGGCGCATCGTCGGCATCGGCAAGTCCGGCAACCCCAACGTGATGAGCGGCGTCGATCCGGCGATGCTCATCGGCGTCACCACCGAGGCCATCGCGGGCGAAGGCCTCATCCTCACCGCCGGCGGCATCGACTCGCACATCCATTTCATCTGCCCGCAACAGGCGAACGAGGCCCTCGCCAGCGGCGTCACCACGTTCGTCGGCGGCGGCACCGGCCCGGCGACCGGCACCAACGCCACCACGTGCACGCCGGGCGCGCGGCACATCGAGCTCATGCTGCTCGCGACCGACACGCTGCCCATCAACATCGGCCTGACCGGCAAGGGCAACTCGTCGGCGAGCGAAGGCCTGCTCGATCAGATCCGCGCCGGCGCGGTGGGCCTCAAGCTCCACGAGGACTGGGGCACCACGCCGGCCGCCATCGACACGTGCCTGAACATCGCCGAGGACGAGGACATCCAGGTCACCATCCACACGGACACGCTCAACGAGTCCGGCTACGTCGACGACTCGATCGCCGCGTTCAAGGGACGCACCATCCACACGTACCACTCCGAGGGCGCCGGCGGCGGCCACGCCCCGGACATCATGCGCGTGGTCGGCGAGCCGTTCGTGCTCCCGAGCTCCACCAACCCCACGCGGCCGTTCACCGTCAACACGCTCGACGAGCATCTCGACATGCTCATGGTGTGTCACCACCTCGATCGCTCCATCCCCGAGGACGTCGCGTTCGCCGAGAGCCGCATTCGCGGGGAGACCATCGCCGCCGAGGACGTGCTCCACGACATCGGCGCCATCAGCATGATCTCGAGCGACAGCCAGGCCATGGGCCGCGTCGGCGAGACCGTGTGCCGGACGTGGCAGACCGCGGCCAAGATGAAGGACGAGCGCGGGCGGCTCCACGGCGAGTTCGGCCACAACGACAACTTCCGGGTGCGGCGCTATCTCGCGAAGTACACGATCAACCCGGCCATCGCGCACGGCATGTCCCACGAGATCGGCTCGGTCGAGATCGGCAAGTGGGCCGACCTCGTCCTCTGGCGGCCCGCGTTCTTCGGGCTCAAGCCGGAGCTGGTACTGAAGGGCGGCTTCATCGCCTGGGCGCAGATGGGCGATCCCAACGCGTCCATTCCCACGCCGCAGCCCTCGTACATGCGTCCGATGTTCGGCGCGCTCGGACGTGCGACCGGGGCGACGAGCCTCGCGTTCGTCTCGCAGCGCGCCATAGCCGAGGGCCACATCGCCGCGCTCGAGCTGGAGAAGCGCATTCGCCCAGTGAAGCGCTGTCGCGGCATCGGGAAGGCCGACATGAAGCTCAACGACGCGCTTCCCAAGATGAAGATCGACGCCGAGTCGTACGAGGTGTTTGCCGACGGCGTGCTCCTTCGATCGCAGCCCGCGACGCGCGTCGCGCTCTCGCGTCTCTACTCGCTCTTCTGAAGGATGCATTCTGCATCCATTGCATCGACCGCATCAAGCGACATGAAGACCACGTGGCTCCTCCTCCAGCTCGTCGACGGCGCGTTCCCGTCGGGCGGCTTCGCGCACTCGGCGGGCCTCGAGCCTTCGCTGCATCTGCGAGGCATCGGGGATCTCGAGCCGTTCGTCGACGAGGCGCTCTGGCAGACGGGCCGAGCTGCCCTGCCCTTCGTGCGCCGTGCCTGCGAGGTGCCCGCGGACCTCGCCGAGCTCGACGCGCTCTACGACGCGACGCAGTCGAGCCACGTCGCCAACCGCGCGAGCCGCGCGCAAGGACGCTCGCTCGCGGGCGCCGCGTCTCGTGTCTTCGAGCGCCCCGAGATGGTGGCAATCGCCGAGCACACGCGAAGCGGGCCCGCCCATCACCCGGTGATCTTCGGGGCCGTGTTCGGGGTCGTCGGCATGAGCCCGGCCGACACGATGATGGCGTGGCTCCACGCTTCCCTGCGGAGCTTGCTCTCGGCCGCGGTGCGGCTCGGCATCGTCGGGCCGCTCGAGGCGCAGCAGATCCAGGCGTCCCGCGCGGCGGTGCTCGATGGGGTGCTCGCCTCGTGCGGCCGCTTGCATGTCGACGATGCGGCGATGACGGCGCCGCTCCTCGAGCTGTTCGGCGCACTGCACGACCGCCTCGACGGACGTCTCTTCCAGTCCTGAGCTCGAACACGAGGAGATGGCGTGATGGCACATGACGACGGGCACGAGAGCAAGACCGAGACCGAGAACGAGAGCGGGCACGCGCACGGCCACGGCCATGGCCACGGCGAGCACACGCACGGGCACACGCACGAGAAGCTGCACGGGCCCGGGCTGTTTCGTGCACGCGCTCCACGGCGGCCACGGGACTTCGCGGCGCGCGCGTTCACCGTCGGCATCGGTGGTCCTGTCGGCAGCGGCAAGACCGCGCTCGTCCTCTCGATCTGCCGGAAGCTCCGCGACGCGATGCGGCTCGGCGTGGTCACCAACGACATCTTCACGCGTGAAGACGCCGAGTTCCTTCACCGCAACGAGGCGCTCCCCGCGCTCCAGATCCGCGCCGTCGAGACCGGTGGCTGTCCGCATGCCGCCATCCGCGAGGACATCACGCCCAACCTCGACGCGCTCGAGCAGCTCATGCGCCTGGGCCCGCCGCCGGAGCTCCTCCTCGTCGAGAGCGGCGGTGACAACCTCGCCGCTCAGTACAGCCGCGAGCTCGTCGACTTCACGATCTACGTGGTCGACGTCGCCGGTGGCGACAAGGTCCCGCGCAAGGGTGGACCCGGCGTGACCCAGAGCGATCTCCTCGTCATCAACAAGATCGATCTCGCCCAGCACGTCGGCGCGAGCCTCGAGGTCATGGGCCGCGACGCAGCACGCATGCGTCAGGGCGGCCCTGTCGTCTTCACGCGCTGCAACATCGGCGATGGCGTCGACGAGGTCATTGCCAACGTCCTCACAGCCCGGACCGAGGCGCTCGCCGCCGCGACGGCTGCTGCGACCGCCTCACGCGCAGACGCCGAAAACGCCTCCGGAACGCGCTGAGTCACCTGCGCCAGAGCTTGACGGGGCCGCGCTCCCGGGGCAATCGGTCGGCCATGACTTCGCGCCGGACCTCGACTCGTTTCGCCGTCTCCCTCACTGCCGGGATGCTCCTCGCCATCGGCGCAGGCTTCGCGATCAGCGCCTGCTCGTCGTCGACCACCGACGCGCCCGCCGCCGGAGTCGACGCAGCGCTGGACGCACCGCGCGACACGAGCCGCCCCGCCGTCGACGCGAGCACGCCGGACATCGACTCGGGTCCGACCCAGACGCGCCAGCAGTGCGTCGACGCCTGCAACGCGAAGTACCCGGCCGCCGTCGCCAAGGACGATGCGATCGGCACTTGCTGGGACAGCAAGTGCAAGGGGCCGTGCTCCGACACGCCGCCGACCGGCTTCGATGCCGGCGAAGCGGGCGCTCCCGACGCCGGCCCGAACCCGATCTGCGGTACCGGCGCGAAGACCTTCTCGCAGGACTGTGACGACTGCACGACGGTCAACTGCTGCCCCGCGTGGGCGGGCTGCTTCAACGATCCGGACTGCACCGCGCTCGATATGTGCTTCGGCACCTGCGACACGCTCCCGTGAACCTGCCAGCCCGGTCGATGCGCGCCCGGCTCGCACGCTCGGGCACGCCTCTTCACCGGAACGCGCGCGCTCCCGGGCGTCTCGTTGGATTCGTCATCGTCGGTGCTCTGGCCGGCGTCGCATGCAGCAAGACCGATCGCTCGACGCCGAGCGGCGCCTCCGATGCGGCTTCTGCTCCGGCCAGCGCCGTCATTGCCACCGAGCTCGTCATACCGCGGTGTGACGAGTCGACGTGCAGCGACAAGTGCACCTGCGGCGAGACCGGCACCTGCAAGGGCGGACACTGCGTCCGCGAGCGCGAGTGGCAAGTCGAGGAGCTCGCGCTGGGCGTGGGGTCGTTCGGATGCGCGCGCTACACGAATGGCCGCGTCCAGTGCGCCGGTCAGAACGCCAACGGGCAGCTCGGTCGTGGCACGCGCACGCCAAACCCGAGGAACGAGCCCCCCGCGACCGTGAAGGACGTCAGCGACGTGACGCGGATCGTCGCGGGCAGAGAGCACGCATGCGCGCTCGCGAAGGATGGACGCGTCTGGTGCTGGGGCGCGGGCGCCAACGGTGAGCTCGGCTCCGGCACCGCCGAGGGCAGCGCCACCGCGCGGCCCGTCGCTGGCCTCGCCGACGCGATCGGCGTGTGGGTCGGCAACGCGCATACCTGCGCCATCCGGAAGACCGGCGCCGTCGCCTGCTGGGGCGTCAACGACCGCGGCCAGCTCGGCGACGGCACGAAGGAGAATCGCTCGAGCCCGATCGAGGTGAAGGGCGTCGCCGGCGCAACGAAGCTCGCGCTCGCCTTCTATCACTCGTGCGCGGTCGCGAAGGACGGCCTCGTCCTTTGCTGGGGTCAGCGCGGCGCGCCACAAGGCGGCGTCGCCGTGCCGCTCGGCGTTCCCAAGAGCGACGAGATCGGCGCGACACAGGACGAGCTCTGCGTGAGCACGGCCGGCAAGGTCTCCTGCTTCGGTCCCTCGATGAACAAGATCCTCACCCCCGTCCCGGGCTTCGCCGATGCGACGCTCCTCGCCGGCGGAGACGGCCTCATGTGCGCGCTCCGCAAGGGCGGCATCGTGACCTGCGGCGACTGGTGGGCGGCCGCCGACGGCAAGGTGACCGACAAGGCCACGGAGGCGCGCACGGTCGCGGTCGGCGGCTCGTTCGAGTGCATCGTCGGCAAGGACGATCACATCGCATGCAACGCGGCGCTCCCCACGAAGAGCGTCATCGAGCAGCTGTAGCTCTCGCTAGCCGAGCCCCCAGAGCTCGTCCTTTTGCGCGCGCGTGAGGAGCATCTTCATCGCTTCGAGCAGCGGCCGGTCTTCGTGCAGAACGTAATAAACCTGCTCGGTGATGGGCACGTCGACGCCGAGCTTCTGCGCGAGACGCCACGCAGCGCGCGCCGTGAGGAAGCCCTCGGCGACGGTACGCTGCGAGGCGAGGTACTTCCCGGCCTCGATGCCTTCCGCCACCTTGATGCCGAGGGAGCGGTTGCGCGATAGCGCTCCTGTCGAGGTCAGGATGAGATCGCCGACGCCGCTGAGGCCCATGAACGTGAGCGGATCGCCGCCGAGCGCGACGCCGAGGCGCGCCATCTCGGAGAGGCCACGCGTCACGAGCGCGGCGCGCGCATTCGTGCCCATGCCGAGGCCGTCACAGGCGCCCGCGGCGATGGCGAGGACGTTCTTCATGGCGCCGCCGACCTCGACGCCGATGGGATCCTTGCTCGTGTAGACGCGGAACATCGGCGAATGCAGCGCGTCCGCGACCGCGCCTGCCGCATCGCTGCTCTTCGACGCGACGACGACGTCGGTGGGCAATCCGGATGCGACCTCGCGCGCGAAGCTCGGGCCGGAGAGCGCGCACAGCTCGCTGGCATCGTGATCCGTGAGGACCTCCGCCGCGACGTCGGTCATGAGATGGAGGGTCTTCTCCTCGATGCCCTTCGTGGCGATGACGATACGCGCTGTCCTCGGCACGTGCTGGGCGACCACACCCGCGACGTTGCGCAGAAACGCCGATGGCGGCACCAGGATCACGATGTCCGCATCCGCCAGCACCTCGCGCGGATTTGCCGAGGCCCGGAGCGATCGCGGCAGCGCGACTCCTTCGAGGAAGAGCCGGTTCTCGTTGCGCTCGTTGATGTCGGCGACGACCTCGGGCTCGCGCGCCCACAGGATCACGTCGTGATCGAGGCGCGCCGCATGGGCCGCGAGCGCGGTACCCCAGGCGCCTCCACCGACGACGGCGATCTTCTTCTTCGGAGGCACGCCGCGATCATACCGCGGCTCGTCTACGTGACGTGGGCCTGTGAGAGGAGCGGCACTTCGGGCTCCTTTTGCGTCTCGAGCGCGGTCACCACGAGCTTCGACGGCGCGTCGCTCGTGATGCACCAGAGCTGGTGCGCTGCGCGCGTCGCGCCGACGTAGAGCGCGTGACGCGCCTGCGGAGTCTCGCCGTAGCTCGACGACGTGGTCTCCAGCAGGATGACCTCGTCGAACTCGAGGCCCTTGGTCTGGCGCACGTCGGTCACGTCGAAGCCGCGCTCCCACGTGAAGTCCTGCTTGCGGACGCGGCGCACGTTCGGCACCTCCGCGCGGATGAGGCCCTCGTAATAGACCTCGGCTTGCTGCGGGAAGCGCGAGAGGAGCGCGACGTTCGCCTCCGGCTCGTTCGACGACAGCTCGCGGAGCGCGTCCGCGAGGAACGCCACGGCCTCACCCGCCGACGCGAACGAGAAGAGCTCGACCGGCGGACCGTCGCGCGTGGCGATGGGCTCGGCCTCGTGCGCGAGCGGCCCCAGCACCGCACGCGCGAAGCTCGTGATCTGCGCGGTGGAGCGGTAGCTCACCTTGAGCGGCTCGATCATGCCGGCGCCGCCGGGGACGCCCAGCTCCTTCAGCGTCATGTCCCAGTCGAACTCGATGTGCTGCTCGTCGTCCTCGCGCATGCGCTGCGCCATGTCGCCAGCGAGCGTGACCGAGAGCTGCGTGGGATCGGCTCGGCCGTCTTCCTTGGTGCCGGCGGCGA
>JAYTZB010001384.1:0-1722 GCA_043742085.1 Polyangiaceae bacterium | reverse complement strand
TCCGCGTCGATGAGCCCGGACGGCAATGTCGCCGCGTTGCGTGACACGAACGGCTTGCCCGCGCGCGGGGAGAGCGCATGCAACGCGCGTGCGGCGAGCTCCTTGCCGGTGCCGCTCTCGCCGTGGAGGAGCACGTGCTTGCCCGCGTTCGCGGCGAAGGCGATGCGCTCGCGCATCTGCCACATCGCGGGTGACTCACCGAGGATGCCGGCCTCGTCAGCCTCGCCGAAGAGGCCGCAGCTCTTCTCGAGGAAGTAGGCGCTGGCGGGGATGGACGTCACACGTCGCGTGCAGAAGAGGAGGAGCTGCCCGCGGAGGAGGATGGTGTCGCCGGGGACAACCGTCGCTCGCTCGGTCACGACGCCGTTGACGGCGAGCGCGCATCGACCGACGCGCTCCACGGCGAGGCTTCCCGCGTTCGTCCTCACCGTCAGCTGCTTCCGGGAAAGCGCGAGACCGAGGAGCGACTCGGTGGGTGCGAGCCGCCGCGGGCGCTGCCTGTAGAAGCGGACGCGCGCCTCACCGTCACCGTCGCCGCGTCCGAGCGTCTGCATGACCCCGCGCGGCGTGAAGAGCGCGACCTCGCCGATGCGCGCGGGCTCGTCCGCGCACCACGCGATCACGAGCGCGAGCGATTCGGTCTCGGCGCGCTCGTCGGTCGCGAGCGGCGCGTCGGCAACCGAGATGGTCTTTGCGTCCTTCAAAGCCCTTCGAGCCTTCAGCTCCGAGCAAGTGTCGCACGAACCGCGACGCGACCTCGCCCGTGCGCTTTTCGACGTTCAGTCGGACAGCAATTTCGCGGGCTTACGCGACGGCGCACGAAAATCGGTCGTGGCGTGTCACACTCGGATGGGGCCGGCCGACGGCCCCGTGTGCACGTCCCGATGAGCACCGTCGCGAAGCCCGGCCCGTTCCAGACCCTCGACCCCGATCTGCGCTCGGCGCTGATCGCGATGGTGAGGAAGCGCGTCCCCGAGAGCGAGGTCGAGGACATCGTCCAGCAGGCGCTCGCCGAGGCCATCGAGTCTCCGCATGCGCCCGAGGACAGCGAGTCGCTCCGCCGCTGGATCTTCGGCGTCGCGAAGAACAAGGT
Organism: Polyangiaceae bacterium; assembly: GCA_043742085.1. Classification (GTDB taxonomy): domain Bacteria; phylum Myxococcota_A; class Polyangia; order Polyangiales; family Polyangiaceae; genus Labilithrix. Next base: position 629 of record JAYTZB010001384.1, on the reverse strand, counting down.
CGTCGACTACCACCGCCGCGCGGGACGCGAGAGCTTCGATCTCCCCGACGTCGAGGGCACCCCGGCGCCGCATGGGGAGGCCGACCTCCTGCGCTGGGCAGAGAAGAACCTCCCCGAGGGCGCCGAGAACAAGAAGACGCTCGACTGGATGCTCCGCGAAGGCGACGGCGAGAAGCTCGAGTCGATCGCCGCGTCGGAGAAGCTGCCGCCGCCGCGCGTGCGCCAGCGCGTGAGCCGCCTGCGCCGTCACTTCAAGGAGAACTGGCAGCGCGAGGTGGCGCTGCTCGCCGCGCTCGGCGTCATCATCACCGCGGTCCTCGTTTACGTCACGCGCAAGCCGAGCGATCCGCTCATCGTCCACGAGGTCGTCGATCCGCGCGCCGAGCCGGTGCGTCGTCTCGCGCTCGAGAAGTGCGCGATCGGCGATTTTCAGCCGTGCGTCGACGGTCTCGACGAGGCGCGTCGTCTCGATCCCGCCGGCGATGCCCGCCCCGACGTGCAGCAAGCGCGCGAGGCGGCGGACAACGCGCGGAAGCTCCAGCCTGCGCCGTCTGCCTTCCCCCCCAACACACCGCCGGCGCCGTCGAGCAAGCTCTCGCCGTCCCCGAGCCCCATCGACTCGGCGCCGC